>JANOUJ010000400.1:0-4728 GCA_031416815.1 Chitinophagaceae bacterium | reverse complement strand
GGCTCCATATAAATAAGCACATTGCGGCAGCTTATACAATCCATTTTGCCAAAAGGAGGATCTTTTAAAAAATTGTGATGGGCAAACACACACATATTTCTTATGCTTTTATTTACCTGGTAACCGCCATTGGTTTTTGTAAAATACTCCTTCAGGCGCTCCGGCGATACGCCATCTACTTCGCTTTTTTCATACATGCCTGTACGGGCTTTTGTAATAGCAGATTCGCTAAGGTCGCTACCAAAAATCTGTATTCTTTCATGATCATCGCCCAAAAATTCTTTAAAGCATATAGCAAAAGAGTAAGCTTCCTGGCCGGTGCTGCAGCCTGCAACCCATATCCGGGTTATTTCGCCGGGTATCTTATTTTTTATAATGTCCGGAAAATCATGATTGCATAAATTCTCAAATACTTTTTTGTCCCGGAAAAAAGAAGTTACCGGTATCAGCATATCCTGGTACAACAGATCCTGCTCGGGGTTATTTCCTCTTAAAAATTTAAGATAGTCACTTGTTTCCTCATTTTTATTTACCAGCATCCTTCGGAGTATCCTGCGGCGGATAGTGGTTTGTTTGTAATAGGTAAAATCTACTCCTTTGCGAATGCGTAGCAACGAAAGTATTTGTTTAAAAGCATCTTCATCCTGCTTGGGAATGTTTTGCAATTCCTCATCACTGAGTTTTATTTTTTTGGTTACTTCTAATAATTTGTTGGGTATTTCATGTGGCGGCAAAATAAAATCTACCACGCCTGCCATTGCAGCACTATGCGGCATGCCTTCATATTCTGCCGATGCTTCGTCTTGCGCAAAAGTGATGCCTCCCTGTTCTTTAATGGCTCTTAATCCCTGTGTGCCATCCGATGCAGTGCCGGATAATACCACGCCTATGGCATGCTCCTGGTGTACTTCTGCCAGCGAAGTAAAAAAAAGATCAATAGGCAGGTTGCGTTCGGTTTTACTTTTTGTAGGCCTGGGAGCAAGTACTAAAACGCCATCGGTAGCCACCATCATTTTATTGCTGGGAATAACGTAGATATGATCGGGCAGCACTTTAATATCGTCCGTAATTTCCAATACAGGTATCGGGGTAACTTTTTGCAGTATTTCGGGTAACAGGCTTTCGTGGCTGGGGTCTAAATGCTGCACCAGCACATAAGCCATGCCCGAATCTTCGGGAATGGCTTTTAATAATTTTTTAAAAGCATCGAGCCCGCCGGCCGACGCACCAATGCCCACCACGGGGAACAGGTTGGAAGAAAGGATAGGTGTTGCTTCCACTTTTTTCACGGCGGTTTTTTCGGTAGTCTTTTTTGCTGCCGGGGCACCGCTGTTTTTACCGGCAGCAGTCTTTTTTTTATTTGAAGAAGATGATTTCATTTACATTTATAATTTTCTTTGTGCACTTTGCGTAACACTTTGCGCACTTTGCGGTTGATTTAACCGCAAAGTACGTAAAGGAAATTCAACGCAAAGAACGCAGAGTTTATAAGCCATTTACAACTCTTTTTATTCCATTTTTAAGCAACACAACATTAAAGTTGATCAGCAATCCCAGCTTGTAATTGCCAAGTTTTAAATAAGTCAGTGTTTGAGCCAAATGAATATCATTTAAACCTTCTACACTTTTTGTTTCTATCACTAATTTATTTTCAACAAGCAAATCAATTCTATATCCACAGTCTAATTTTACTTCTTCAAAAATCAAAGGCATAGCTTTCTCTTTTTCCACCCACAAACCAGATTTACTGATTTTATAGAACAAGCATTCTTTATAAGCACTTTCAAGTAATCCCGGTCCCAATGCTTTATGAACTTCAATACCAAGTCCTATAATTGCATTTGAAATTTCATTTTCTGTCATACGTGCTTTTTATTAACCGCAAAGTACACAAAGGTTTTTCGCAAAGTATGCAAAGAATTTCTTTGTGAACTTTGCGTTGTTTTTCCTTTGTGTTCTTTGCGGTTAAACTAATAAACCGCAAAGTGTGCAAAGGTTTTTTCGCAAAGGTTACAAAGTTTCTTATGCATTATCAGCGTTTTGCAGATCGAATAATATCTCTTTCAGCTTATCAATATGAATTGTCATTTCCTTTTGCTTTTCAATATTGTTTGTTGCTAAAGATCTGTAACCCTTTTTTTTATAATCCAATTCCATTTTTCTTAGCAGGTGTTTGCGTTCTTCCATCATTCGTAAGGCCACCCATAAAGTGCTGCCGGCTATTTCTGTTTGTTTTACTGCCAGGTCCCACTGTGTGTATGCATGTCCTATATGGCAACGATATCGTTTACCGCTCTCATCTTTCATTTCCCATAAGTTGCCACCGCAATCGGGGCATGCAAAAACACTTATGTCAGCTATCCTTTCAATTTCCTCTATCCCCACAGCTGTAGTTTCAGAAATTTTCGACTCTGCTATAATGTCTTTCGGTACAGGTTTCTTTCGTCCCTTTTTAAGTTTTGTTATTTCTGCTATCAGCGGTCCCATTTCTTCCAGCGTAGCAACGTGATCGGCTTCCATATTGTTGATCACAGAAAGCGGCATATCCGGATACTCCGCCTGGTTGGGATCCTGCACCACGGAGGTGCCACCGCTTCTTTTAATGGCCCACATACCCGCTGTGCCATCATCCAGCAAGCCGCTTAAAATAATGCCGATGGTGTTGGAACTGTATGCCACCGCCGCCGAACGAAACAATACATCAATAGACGGACGGAAACGGTTCTCCTCTGGCCCACCACCCAACAAAATATGATCATCCTTTATAAGCATGTGCTGGTTTGGCCGGGCAATATAAATATGACCAGCTTTTACAGGAGCGCCATTTGTGGCCATGCTGCAGGGTAAGCTGGTTACCTGCTTAAGCCGGTGTACCACAAAATCGCCAATGCCCTTGCGTGATAAATGCAACACAATGCAATAGGCAACATCCAATCCTTTGGGCAGGTGCTGTACCATCTCCACCAGCGCATTTAGGCCCCCTGCCGACGCACCAATTACTACAATTTGTTTAGGATGGCTGATCATACTAGTATCAATTCGTCGTTTATTTTTTATAAATATCCCTTATCGGTCCTGTAGGTTTTTTTACACATGCAGCCCTGGTTATTCCGTATCATCCAATTCAGTGGGTTTTCCTATTTCTTCAATAGGACTTCTTCTCTTATCTTTTAATTTTTTAAAGTGCGAAGGGCTGAGACCGGTCATTTTCTTGAACTGGTTAGACAAGTGGGCCACACTGCTGTAATTCATTTTCCAGGCAATTTCTGTAATGGTATGCTCGTTGTAAATGATGAGTTCTTTTATACGTTCGATCTTATGTGCAATGATAAACTGTTCAATGGTGGTACCCTGTACCTCTGAGAACAAATTGGCCATGTAGGTATAATCGTGGTTTAATTTTTCGCTCAGGAAATGAGAAAAGTTAACCCTGATGTCTTCATCGGAGTGATGCACCATGTCAATGATCACGTTCTTTATTTTTTCGATCAATACCGAGCGGCGGTCATCCATCAGTTCCAGTCCCCAATCCAATAAGCCAAAGCTTAACTGGGTACGTTGCTCTACAGTTATTTTTTCCATGATCTCCACTTCGCCCAGGTCAACCACAATAAAATGAAGCCCCATATTTCTGAGCACTTCCTTTACCGCCATTTTGCAGCGGTTGCTCACCATATATTTGATATGCAGTTTCAATTATTTCGTTTTAGTATGCAATTACAAAGTTCCACGGCTTTAACAGGCAATTCTTACAGAACATTTAATAATAGTTGTACAATTCACACATTGGGCGTGGCCGATCGATTTTTTTATTAACAGCGAGCTGTTTAGTAATAGATGAAGCTATGATCAGCTTTTTTTGCAGTAGTGTATAAAGAAAAGAAGCATGTTACAATTTACTCTATTAATCCGGTAATTGCAAGCGAATAAAAGGAGCGGCATATTTTTAAGTCACAGGTGGTGCTTACGTTTAAATATTGGTATAAAGTTTTCAGCAAGGCTAAATCGGATAAAAGGCACTAACACGCTACGAATAAATTTTGGAGGGAATATCAAGCTGATGCCATGCTACGGCAAAAAGTACTGTATCACTACGGCGCAGATAATGCTTTCTGCATTTTCCTGATTTCAGAAATAACATCGTTTAAGTATTCCGAAGGGTTCAGCATGCCTTTGTCTTTTTTATCCTTATCCAGTTTTGCCAGTTGTATGTTCCACCGGGTAGCAATCAATAACTTGTTCAGGTTTTTATCCAATACGGTGGCTATGGCTTTACGTTCAAGCTCCTGCGCCAGCAACACAGCATCGGTTATTTGGGTTTGTATTGTTATTCGTTCCTGTACAAGCTTTTTTTCCAGTAATGTTTTTTCTGTTATATCCTGCGTGGCCCCAATCATACGGCCTGCCTTCTGGTGCTTATCATGAATGATATGGGCCTGATCGTGTACATACAAATAATTGCCATTGGCTGATTTAAACCTGTAAGTGGCTTCCCATGTATTGCACATTTTTTTTGCGAGGGCCTTCCTCAGGGATAACAGCACAGCTTCTTTATCATCGGGATGAATGCAGTTTTCCCAAAAACTTTTGGGAATAAGGGCGTTCTCTACCTGGTAACCAAAAACCCGTTTGTGTCCGCCATCTATCCAGAAAATTTCATCGGTGAGCAGGTTCCATTCCCAAAGAGCGTCATTGGTGATCTCGGTAACAAAGCGGTACAATTCCGTT
>JANOUJ010000399.1:0-1722 GCA_031416815.1 Chitinophagaceae bacterium | reverse complement strand
GTACGATGGAATCCGGTATGGGCATCAAACCATGGACAATATAAAAGATTTAACAGAGTTTTATAAGCGCAACAGAACCGAAGGTTTTGGTAAAGAAGTGCGACGCAGGATCATGTTGGGTACCTTTGTTTTAAGCAGTGGCTATTATGATGCATATTTTAGTAAAGCGCAACAGGTTAGAAGGCTTTTAATAAACCGAACTGATGATATATTTGCTGATTATGAGGCAGTTATAATGCCGACTAGCCCTACAACTGCATTTGAAATTGGAAATAAGAGCAACGACCCGGTTGCTATGTATTTAGCAGATATTTTTACCGTATTTGCTAATTTAACCGGTATTCCGGGCATTTCAGTTCCACTTTTTAAACACAGCAATGGCATGCCGTTTGGTTTGCAGATTATGTCTAAAAAAACAGATGAACTAACTTTGCTTCAGTTTGCTGATCATCTGATAAAACAGCGACAATAAAATCAATAGTATTAATGAAACCATTCTTATCCATATTTTTTTTACAATTGCTTTTACTTACTATGTATACAGTAAGCGGTGCGGAGATGCAGACCCCCCAGATCACCGCCGACACAATCATAATAAATGCTGAAGAAGAAGAATTGATCGAAGATATTTTAAAAAAGAGAACGCCGCCGCCAAAAGAAAAAGTGCAGTATGTGAGCCAGGTAACCAAATACGGCTTTAAAAATTTATTTGCCAAGTATAATTACAATCCATTATTGCCTTATTCTTCACAGATAAATCCCAATGCAGAAAGTTATATGCAGGATTACCTGAATGCTCATTCTAAAAGCTTGTTGGAAATGAAAAACTGGGGACAGCCTTATTTTAATTTAATTGACAATATTTTAAGCCAGTATGGTTTACCAAGGGAATTAAAATATGTAGCTGTTATTGAAAGCAATTTAAAGACAGGCGCTACCAGTTGGGTAGGTGCTGCAGGACCCTGGCAGTTTATGCCCGGTACTGCAAGAGAATATGGTTTGGTGGTGAATGCTTATATTGATGAAAGACGTGACTATGTAAAAAGCACACATGCGGCTGCCCGGTATCTATTGAACTCGTATAAAGTTTATCATGATTGGTTATTGGTTTTAGCCAGTTATAATGGTGGCTTGGGGAATGTGAACAAAGCGATAAGGAACAGCGGCAGCAAAAATTTCTGGTCTCTGCAATATCACCTGCCGGGCGAAAGCAGGAACTATGTTAAGAAATTTATTGCGACACACTATGTAATGGAAGGCTCAGGTGGCATTACTACTGCAGGCGGATCTTTCAATCCATCTTTCAGTTTAAGTGGCGGAGCAAATTCTTATGATTTCAAGCCTAACTTAAGCGACGAAGAAAAAGAATTTGCATCTACGCAAAGCATTACCGGTAAGTTCAATTCACTTGTTATTTCGAAAAACCTGTCAATGGATATTGTGACCTTTAACCGGTACAATCCCGATTTTGACAACACGGTAAGTATAAACGGCAATTACGATCTGCGATTGCCATCAGATAAAATGCAACTCTTTTTAGCCAATAAGTACGTTATACTAAATGAGTGTGTGCAGCTTCTATTGGGAGATAATCCTGAGCCTCCGCCAAATCAGTCAACCACATATCCATCGCCCAAAAAATCAAAAAGGAAAAGCAAATAATACTATTTAAGCACGTTCATCATAGCCGATGCTTTTAGTAAACTTTCTTCGTATTCCAAT
>JANOUJ010000398.1:0-8607 GCA_031416815.1 Chitinophagaceae bacterium | reverse complement strand
CCATCCGGAATGGTTTTTAAATTATGGCGATAAAAAATATTTCGATCCGGGTATTAAAGAAGCGCAGGAATATGTGACCAATGTAGTAAAGGATGTTGTAAGCAGGTATGCTGTTGACGCCATTCATTTTGATGATTATTTTTATCCTTACCGGATTGCCGGTAAAGAATTTCCGGATGATGCCAGCTTTAGCAAATATGGTAACGGTTTAAAAAAAGATGACTGGAGAAGAAGCAATACCGACTCCATAATCAGTATGCTTAGTGCTGTTATTAAAAAAGAAAATCCCAAATGCCAGTTCGGTATCAGCCCCTTTGGTGTGTGGCGCAATATAGACAAAGACCCTGACGGCAGTCGTACAAACGGCGCACAAACCAATTACGACGATTTGTATGCCGATATTTTGCTTTGGTTGAAAAAAGGTTGGATAGATTATGTTGCCCCGCAACTGTATTGGGAGTTTGGTCATAAAGTTGCCCCCTACGAAATTTTGCTAGACTGGTGGGGCAAACACACTTACGGAAAAAACTGTTATATAGGCTTGGGCATTTACCGTGCAAATAGTAACACCGCCTGGAAAGACCTTACACAATTGCCACGGCAAATTGAAGCGCTACGCAATACGCCAAACATACAGGGAATGATCTTTTTCAGCAGTAAATCATTTGATAAAAACCCCAATGGATGGAGTGACAGTTTAAGATTAAATTATTTTAAAGAGCCTGTAAAAACACCGGTAATGAGTTGGTTGAAATGATTTTTTTCTCTTCCTTGTCTCAGAGGAGGATGTAAGGTCATTGAGTCCTTGACTCACACATTCATTTTCTTTACCTTTGCGATGCGATACATGCCTTCATTAAAGGCATTATCCCCGCCTGAACGAATAGTCGGGCAGGATTATTCACTATCAATTAATTTTTATGCCTGGATATGAGTTTTTTGGAAAAGAAGAAATTAAAGAAGTTAATGATGTGCTGGAAACAGGCATTATGATGCGTTATGGTTTTGATGGACCACGTAAAGGCATATGGAAAGCCAAAGAGCTGGAACTGGCCATTTGCGAAACCTTCGGCTGCAAACATGCACAACTGGTAAGCAGCGGAACGGCTGCATTAACAACCGCTATGAGTGCTTTAGGAATTGGATATGGCGATGAAGTGATACTGCCTTCTTTTACTTTTGTTGCCAGTTTTGAAGCGGTATTAAGTGTGGGCGCCATACCGGTTTTTGTTGATGTAGATGATACACTGACTTTAGATCCGCAAGCTGTACGCAATGCCATCACTTCAAAAACCAAATGCATTATGCCCGTGCATATGTGCGGCAGCATGGCCGATATGGATGCATTGCAAACCATTTGCAAAGAACACCATTTATTTTTGCTGGAAGATGCCTGCCAGAGTATTGGCGGCACATACAAAGGAAAAAAACTGGGTACCATCGGCGATGCCGGAACCTTTAGCTTTGATTTTGTAAAAACCATTACCTGTGCCGAAGGAGGCGCTGTAATGACAAATCGTGAAGATGTATATATTGCAAGCGATGGCTATACCGATCATGGGCACGACCATAAAGGTGTTGACCGTGGAGCCGACCTGCACCCATTCATTGGCTACAATTTTCGCATAAGCGAATTGCATGCCGCTGTGGGCCTGGCACAAATAAAAAAGCTGGACACTTTTTTAGCCATCCAGAAAAAAAATCATACCGCATTAAAAAGTGCATTGGCACAAATACCTGAGGTAAGCTTTAGAAGAGTACCGGATGAAAGCGGTGACAGCTGCACCTTTTTAAGCTGGTTCTTACCGACTGAGGAAGCAACAAAGGCTGTTGTTGCTGAACTGAAAGCACAGCATATTTTAGCCGGCAATTTTTACTGGTTTGTAAATAACTGGCACTATATCAGTAAATGGGACCACTTGAAAAATGCGGTAACGCTCAACAGTTTGCATCCCGATCTTAAAGCCGCTGTTATGCATCATGCCACAAAAGATTTTGCTGCAAGCGATGCCATCATGAGCCGGTGCATATCTACGGCCATTGGTTTGAAATGGACGGATGAGCAATTAAAAATAAAATGCGATCAAATGGTTGGGGTGATACAAAAAGTTTTGAGTCAGCAGAAGGTGGAAATTTAATATCCCTGATAGAGACCACACACCAATAGTTACTAATTTATTGCGTTATAGGTCCCGTAAAAGCGAAGTATTTCTTATTCCGTTTTTCCGAACTTGTTTTTTAATAATTCTTCAAGCCTATCGGCCAAAGAATAGACTGATTCTCCCGGCAAGGCTTTAAAATCAGTCAAAGCAGCTCTTACAGAGTTCACAATAAAGTCATACTTTATAAATTGTGATTTTAAAACTTCTAAATCTTTTGTTTCCCAGTACATTCCTTCATCACTTAATTCAAAAAAAGAAAAATATTTCTCTTTAAGATATTGCAGTAGTTTAAGCACCGTCAGATGCGTATCTATGCCAGCATACTGTGTTTTACAGCTTACATATTCAACCATCAAATCATTGGTGGCTGGATTATTAAATTTTAATTTTATTGGAGAACATAATTTTCCAGATGGAAAAAAAACAAGGTCAATGGGTTCACTTCTTTCTGGTAAGATGCTAATGCCTTTCAGGTCTTCAGCTACATAACCAATAAAACTAGGTTTATCAATGTGAGCGTCGTTATGAAAGTTGCTTTCTTTAATCCAGATATGATAATTCCAGTTAAGGCTTTTACAAATGTCTTCTGCCTCAATAGTCAAGTCATCTATAAGACCGTAATCACTAATTCGTCCCTGATAGTGTATAGATAAGCCCATAATTAAATTAAAACGGTTTTACTGCATTCGGTTTCACTTCCAAATAATCATTATGCTGTAAACTGCCCAATCTGAATCTTAGTGGAATTTTTGTTGCTTTTTCAAACTGCAATTCTTTTTTACAAAAAAAACCAAAATTACGGGTATAAAAGTCAGCGTTCACCACAGAACGGGGAACAGCGCTTAAAAGAAAAACGGCGGTTCCGGAATTTTTTTGAGTTACATTTTTGTTGAGAACTGAATGATTAAATACGCTGTAAGTATTGATTTTACTGATATTTGCAGCCGTTACCCTTGTGTAAAAAAGCGCTTTATTCAGTGAGCTTTTGTTTTGAAAATTTTGGGCAGTGGCAGCGCTTGCCACAAAAATCATGCAGAAAAATAAAAAATTAGCACTTTTATGCATTTTACTTAATGTTATCTCTGTAAATTTACGTTGTTATTTCAGTATTGGATTATCCATTTATAATTTTTTACCCTAATTGAGTTTTACTAAATGGCATTAAGTCAGGGATTATATCAAAAGCAATTACAGAAATTATCGCCCCAGCAAATTCAGTTGATGAAATTGCTGCAGGTGCCTACTGCCCAACTGGAAGAAAGAATAAAAGAAGAAATAGAAGAGAACCCGGCATTGGAGGAGGCTGAAGATGGGCACGAAACCGAATATGATGAATCGAAGGACGAGTTTTCTGACACGGAAACGGATGACAAAGAGATGGACGGTAGCACAGATGAGTATGACAGCATCGATATCAGCGAATATGTAAACGATGGTGATGATGAGGTGGGTGATTACAAACTGAAAGACACCAATTATCCCGAGCTTGACGAAGGAAAAGAAATTCCCATTAAAGTTGAAAGAGGATTTAATGAGTTTATGCTTGAGCAATTGGGTATGCTCACTATTGATGAACACCAGAGAAAAATAGCATTACAGATCATTGGTAACCTGGATGACGATGGATATTTGAGAAGAGAATTTTCCGCTATTGTAGATGATCTTGCCTTCAGGCAGAATATTACAACAACCGAAGAGGAAATTGCAGAATTGGTTTTGCAAATCCAGCAATTCGACCCACCAGGCATAGCCGCCCGTAACCTGCAGGAATGTTTATTGCTGCAACTCGAAAGAAAAATGCACGAGGGTAAACAAGTGGAAATGGCCATTAAAGTGCTTGAAAAATATTTTGATGAGTTTACCAAAAAACATTACGAAAAAATTCAGCGTGGGTTTGATCTGAATGATGAACAGTTGAGGGATGTGATAAACCAGATCGTTAAATTAAATCCCAAACCAGCCGGATCAGTTGGCGAAAGTGGCAGGGCAGAAAGCTACGTAGTGCCCGACTTTTTTATTTATAACAATGCCGGCAAACTTGAGTTGACACTTAATAATAAAAATGCCCCTGATCTCCGTATAAGTGAGGGATACCGTGACATGCTGAAAGAATATGACCGCGGAAGTAAAAAAGATAAACGGCAAAAAGAAGCGGTCATCTTCATTAAGCAAAAGATTGATGCCGCCAAATGGTTTATTGATGCCATTAAACAAAGGCACAATACCTTGCTGAATACCATGGAAGCCATTATGAATTACCAGCGTGCATTTTTTATTTCGGGTGATGAAACGGATTTGCGGCCTATGATATTGAAACATATTGCAGAAGAGACCAATCTTGATATTTCTACAGTAAGCCGTGTTGCCAACAGCAAATTTGTGCAAACGGAGTTTGGTACTTACCGGCTTAAATTTTTCTTTAGTGAGAGCCTGCAAACCGATAGCGGCGAAGAAGTGAGTACAAGAGAAGTTAAAAAA
The DNA here is from genome assembly GCA_031416815.1 of Chitinophagaceae bacterium. Taxonomy (GTDB): domain Bacteria; phylum Bacteroidota; class Bacteroidia; order Chitinophagales; family Chitinophagaceae; genus Ferruginibacter. The sequence goes on along the minus strand of JANOUJ010000398.1, from coordinate 3,967 downwards.
ATACTGAGTGACATAATTGAAGCAGAAAATAAAAAACATCCTTACAGCGACGAGAAATTAACTGAGATGTTGCAGGAGAAAGGATATAATATTGCCCGTAGAACTGTTGCTAAATACAGGGAGCAATTGAATATTTCTGTAGCCAGGTTAAGAAAAGAGTTATAGCCCCACCCAGCCTCCCCCGGGGGGAGGAGCAAAGAAGTTTTATGACCAAAGAGATGGATCTTATACTACCACTAGCTAATACTGAACAAAAGCAGCATATCATTGTAAGGTCGCTGGCGCACTTTTTCTCTGTCGTGTTTCACCCGTTGTTTATTCCATTTTATGTAATCGTGTTTTTAATAAAATACCACCCGTCTTATTTTTCAGGTTTTAGTACTGATTTAAAATTTGAAATACTGACATCCGTTTTCTTCAATACGATATTATTTCCGGCCTTTGCTTTGTTGGTAATGAAAGGGCTGGGATTTGTGAAATCAATTTTTTTGCATACCCAACAAGACAGAATTGGCCCCTACCTGGCCAATATGATCTTTTATTTCTGGATGGCCAGGGTGTTTTTCAATTTTAAACCGGATGTTACGCCAGTGCTTGCAGTTTTTATGACCGGTGTTTTTCTTACAACATCCGTTGCTTTAATTGCCAATATATTTTCTAAAATAAGTATGCACGCTATTGGCTGTGGCGGTATGCTGGGCATCTTTATCGTTATCATGAACAGCAATAGCATGTTAATGACATGGCCCTTATCCATCGCCATGCTTATTACAGGTTTGGTTTGCAGCTCCCGCCTGATCGTAAGCGATCATACACCAAAACAAATTTACCAGGGTCTTGTGGTTGGATTGGTTTGCCAGTTTGTGGCTGCAATAGCAATACTCTAATACCATCTTTATTTCATAAGTAGTCCATAGGATTGCGTTGAAATATTAGATGGTCCCGATAGCTATCCGGATGCCAACAGAAAGTCTCTCCCATTGATTTTACATATCGTCGGCATAAAGTAAAAAGACCCTGCATAAAGCAGAGTCTCTTCTCCTGTAGTGCCTAACAATAAAAACTTTAAAACCGTAGATGAAATATAGTTTTCAATGTAAGTATTTGAAATATCAGAACGGTTTCTGTTTGTACTGATATAAGGTGTAGGGTACGCTGTTAGTTTTTCAGTTTGTTTTAGTGTTAAACAATTTCGTTACTATAAATCGTTTTTAGTTAACTATTTATTGCGTTTAAATTCAAGAAAGCATAAATATTTTTAAATGGCATGTTAAAACAAGTAAAACCCCTACGCAACTTTACTTTTTCGCAGTGGTGAGTTAACATTTCAATTGCAATTCCAATTTACCTACGGCTTCATAAATCTTTACCTTTGTACCCTAATGCATGTCAAAATGAATATCAGGTTTTTTTTCAATTTAGTGTTCCTGCTTTGGGTTTTCAATTTAAATGCAGCTACACAAAATGCAAATTTTGATAAAGGTGCTTTTTACCGTGCTATGGCAACAAATGATTTGACTTCGATCAATAATCAGTTAAGCGTTGTAAAGGCTTCATCAATAAATGAAAAAGAAGCTTATGAAGGAGCGTTACTGATGAAGAAGGCAGGGTTAACCTCGAAGCCTTCTGAAAAATTAGGCTTTTTTAAATCCGGACGCATAAAGCTTGAGGCGGCCATTAAAAAAGATAAAAACAATGCAGAGTTTAGCTTTTTGCGACTTATCATTCAGGAACATGCACCTAAAATAGTTGATTACCGTAATAATATTGATACCGATATCGCTTCTATCCGCTCTAATTTTAAAACACTTTCGCTGGTGGTTCAGCAGGCAATAAATGATTATAGTAAAAAATCGAAATTTTTAAAGTTGCTTTAGCTTTAATTTGCAGTACATGAGTAAGAAGATCCTGGTCATTTATTATACCCAATCGGGGCAACTGGAAGATATTCTTAATAATTTTACTGCGCCGCTGGTTGATGCCGGCAATACGGTGGAAAAAGTACGGGTGCATGTGGCCAACGATTACCCCTTTCCCTGGAATGGCAAAGCCTTTTTTGCAGTAATGCCCGATTGTGTTTTGGGCGTGCCCACCCCATTAAAACCTTTTACGCTTAAGGAAAATAAATACGACCTTATTATATTGGGTTACCAGGCATGGTTCCTGTCACCAAGCATACCGGTTAATTCTATTTTAAACGATCCGGCAGTAAAAGCTGTTTTAAAAGATACACCGGTTGTTACCATTACCGGCGCCAGAAACATGTGGATCAGTGCGATGCAGCGTTTGAAAAAAATATTGAAGGATGCGGAAGCAAAACTGGTTGGTAGTATTGCGTTATTCGACAGGCATCATAACCTTATCAGCTTTATCACCATTTTTTACTGGATGTTTAAAGGTAAAAAAGGGCGCTGGTTGAATCTCTTTCCCAAACCGGGCGTATCAGATTCCGACATTGCAAAAACAAGTGATTATGGTAAAACGCTTCAAAAATATTTAATGGGTACCGGCTTTGATGGTTTACAGGAAGAGTTTATTCAACACAAAGCAATAGAGGTAAAATATAATTTAATGTTCATCGAGTCGAAGGCAAGTAAAATTTTTGCAATATGGGCCAAGCTCATAGCAAAAAAGAAAAAAAAGACTGCCTGGCTTGTTGTATTCAAATATTATCTTTTAATTGCACTGTTTATAGCAGCGCCGATAATATTGACAGTAGATTTTATTTTCTTTAAACCCTTTTTATCGGGGCGCATTAAAAAACAAAAACAACTTTATTCAGGCGTAAATTAACCCATACCACAGATGTCATTTAACGAGGTTTTCATTACAAATACAGCGGCTTTTTTTCCCAACGATCCGGTTTCAAATGATGAGATGGAAGATTACCTGGGATTCATTAATGATGCACCCTCCAGGTCAAAAGCCATTGTACTCAGAAACAACGGTATAAAAAACAGGTTTTATGCCCTCAATAAAGAGGGAAAACCAACCCATACCAATGCCCAGATGACCGCTGAAGCTGTAAGAGCATTGTTTAAAGACAACCCGGACGGTATTAACAATATACAACTGTTGAGTACCGGAACATCCACACCCGATCAGCTAATGCCATCACATGGTGTAATGGTACACGGCCATTTACCGGAAACAAAACCCTTTGAAGTAGTGTCTCCTTCCGGGGTATGCTGTGCCGGTATGCATGCATTTAAATATGCTTACCTGGCAACTAAAGCAGGCGAGGTGCAACAATCCGTTGCTACCGGTTCCGAACGTTTTTCTCTTTCATTGGTTGCGGGCAATTTTGAAGATGAGGCTAAAAGATTAAAAGAACTTGTTGATGATCCCTATATCGGTTTTGAAAAAGAATTTTTAAGGTGGATGTTATCGGACGGGGCTGCCGCATTCCATATCTCCAACAAAAAAAATGAAACCGGCCTTAGCTTAAAGGTTGAATGGATAGAGGGCTTTTCGTACGCAAACGAACTGGAACCTTGTATGTACCAGGGTAGCGAAAAGTTGAAAGATGGTACCCTAAAAAGTTACCAGGATTATACTCCGCAGGAACTAACAGCGCAATCCATTATGAGTATCAAGCAGGATGTAAAACTGCTGAGCAAAAATATTGTGCTGTACGGTGGTTATGGCGTAAGTGAATCGTTGGCCAGGCATGGGGTTAAGTCTGAAGAGATCGATTATTTTTTACCACACATGTCGAGTAATTTTTTTAAAGACAAAATATACCAGCAATTGATAGCCAACGGGACGGGCATTATGTACGATAAATGGTTTGTAAACCTGGACAAGGTTGGTAATGTTGGTGCAGCTTCTGTTTATTTTATGGTAAATGAATTATTCCATAGCGGTAAGCTTAAGGTTGGCGATAAAATATACCTGCTGGTACCCGAAAGCTCCCGTTTCTCTTATATGTACAGCTTACTTACGGTTTGTTGATGAGGAAAGCTAT
>JANOUJ010000397.1:0-12504 GCA_031416815.1 Chitinophagaceae bacterium | reverse complement strand
AAACATCAAGAGCCGCTACCTTAACGGTTAATCCGTTACCGGTAGTTGTTATCACTGCAGCTCCTACTACTACCCTTTTACCGGGTATGACAACAACATTGTCATCAACGGTAACACCAAACCCTGTAGCACCCGGTGGATATAGCTGGATACGCAACGGAGTGGTGTTGACCAATCCTGCACAAGGTGTGGTAAGCGGATTAGGTACAGGCACAATCGTAGTGAATGTGGATGGTATGGGCGATTACCAGTTAAGAGTAACTGATGTGAACGGATGTACCAGTACATCAAACACGATCACAATCAGGGATTCTGCAAGTGGTAAATGCTTTATCTATCCAAACCCAACCAGTGGTAAGTTCCAGGTTAGGTACTACAGTGTAGCCAACAACGTGTTGCCAAGATCATTGACGATCTATGATGCTAAAGGCGACCGTGTGTTCACACAGTTCTACACCATCGGAAGACCATACGACAGAATGGATGTTGATATGAGAGCTTATGGAAAAGGACTCTACTGGGTTGAAATTGGTGACCTTAACGGTAACCGTTTAACCATGTGCAGAGTTGTGATTCAATAAAAAAGCAATCTGTTATAGGAAAGCCCCCCGAAGATTTCGGGGGGCTTTTTTTATAAATTTGTCTTGTCCGGTGTAAACTATTTATTGGGATAGCTACTTACAAATTTATTTCCCTTTATATAAAACCGATATGGAAGCAAAGCTGCATCGCCGGAACTGTCTATACCTATACGCTTGCTTATCCCTATTGCTGTCTCTTTAATTTCATATCCATCATCTGCAATATAAATTTCGTCCTTAATGAGGTTTATTCCTGAATGCCCTTTTGAAATTCCCAATGCCTTTGATGCATTACCCGGCCCTTTTGTTAATGTATTATCCAATTTCAATTTGCCGGTTCTCTTAAGCATAATGTCAATGCCGGCCACTGGTTCAACAGCCCGTATTAAAACAGCATCAGGAATATCTTTCGCATTGGAAACAATGTTAAACAAATGATGCATGCCGTAACAGATATATACATAAGCAGTACCTGCAGTAGCATACATATGCTCATTACGTGCAGTACGTTTACCGCCAAACGAATGAGAGGCTCTGTCAGTTAATCCGATATAGGCTTCAGTTTCAACTATACGGGCGGAAGTAATGAGGCCATTAAAATTTGTTACAATTATTTTTCCGATCAGTTTCCTTGCAATTAAAACCACATTTGCTCCTTCATAAAATTGAATGGGCAGTTTCTTCATTATATTATTAACTTTAAAGCTAAAATACGATATTGAGGAATTAGCCAATTTAAAATAATTTATGCTGAAAGAAATCATCATATCCTTACAAGCCTACTCTCATACGCACCGTTTTATTATAAAGCATAAATTATGGAAGTGGATATTTATACCAGGCCTGATTTATTCAGTTCTTTTTTGTTTGGGTATTTACCTGTTTGTTGTATCCAGCAATAGCGCTATCGATTTTATGTTACAAAAATCGGGGGTGGCCGAATGGATGGAAAAGATGCAGAACAGCTGGTTGAGCTTTTTATTGATCTTTGGCCAGATCATACTTAACCTGATATTGCTGTTATTTTATTTTTCACTTTTTAAATATTTATTTCTCATCATCGGCTCCCCGTTATTTGCTTATCTGAGTGAAAAAACAGAATCAATTATTGAAGGAAAAGAGTATCCTTTCAGTTTTAAACAATTGATGAAAGATATTATACGAGGCATCAGGCTCGCCTTACGTAATATGCTTTGGCAAACAGTTTATACGATCTCCATTTTGATTTTATCTTTTATTCCGGTGATAGGGTGGATAACTCCTTTGCTTGCATTACTCGTAGAATGCTATTACCTGGGTTTTTCCATGCTTGATTACAGTTGCGAACGGAATAAACTATCTACTGCACAAAGCATTGGTTTTATTGGTCGGCACAAAGGCCTGGCCATTGGCAACGGTATGGTTTTTTACCTGATGCACTTCATTCCTATTCTTGGATGGCTGCTTGCACCAAGTTATGCTGTAATTGCAGCTACCATCAGTTTGTACAAAGCAAAAACAGAAGGATTGATAAATGTTTCTGGTAAGATCAATTTATAATTATGGATTCACTTGTATATCTTATCCCATGTGTATTGGATGAATCAGCTACAGAAACCATCCCCAACTACGTTATCAACGCCGTAAAAAATTGCCAGGTAATTTTTGCTGAAAATGAAAGAACAGCCAGGCGTTTTTTCAAAAGTATCTGTAAAGAAATCGTGATTGACGATTACGAGTGGTTCACTATCCACAAAGCCGAAAATGAAGTACTGAATACTTTCAGGAAAAAAATAAAAGAAGGAAAAAATATCGGCATCATCAGTGAGGCCGGTTGCCCGGGTATTGCCGATCCGGGCCAAATTTTAATTGCCGCCGCACAGGAAATGAATGCAACCATAAGGCCCTTAGTTGGCCCCAGTTCTATACTGCTGGCATTAATGGCAAGTGGGATGAACGGGCAACAGTTTGAGTTTATTGGCTACTTACCGATTGATAACCTGGAGCGAAACAAAGCCATAACTGTAATGGAAGCAGCGTCCCGCAGGAAAAACAGTACACAGATATTTATTGAAACCCCTTACCGTAACAATCAACTGGTTGAAGCGTTATTAAAAACCTGTAACCCTACTACCACACTTTGTATTGCCGCAGATTTAACCGGCCCCAGGGAAATTATAAAAACAAAAACGATTGCCGAATGGAAAAAAGAAAAAACCGACTTTCATAAAAAGCCGGTTATATTTTTATTGTGTGCCGTCTAATGTTACCTCACGCCACAATCAGACAATTCTTTTATCTTGTCCACCCTGTCAACTATAAATTTAGTATTACCTCTCCACGGCGCTACGCCGAGAAATTCCTTATAATGTAAGTCGAAACATTTTCCGCTATTCTGTTCCAGTATACGTGCAATCGAATCACTTTTTACACTGAAAACAAATTCATTGCTTGCCATCATTTCTTTATTGCCCCGCTGTATCATTTTACCCTCCCATGTTTTCCACACATAACCTTTTTTAACCACATAGTTTAACTCACCAGATTTTACACCTTCCCCAAAAACAAAATAGTATTTCCACCAAACAGCTACGGCTCCTGACAATAAAAGTATAAAGACAAACCACCGGAGAAATTTACGAAAACCACTTTTCTTCCGGGGCTGCACTTTTACAGTTTGGTCAAGTCTTACATCTTCCATTATTATTATTTTTTTTAATTATAAGCCATACTTATCAACCAGGTAAACCATCGTTGCCATAACAACTGCACACAAATTTAATTCCTGCGCATTCACTTTTTCAAACACGTCCGATGCAGCATGATGCACATCAAAATACCTTTGCCCGGTTGTACTAAGGCCAAATTGTGGTGTTTTAAAATTGGTTTGCAGTGGCCCGATATCAGCGCCGCCCCCGCCACCTTCGCTAAATGTAAACCTGGTTGCATCAAATGGTTCAAAGAATTTTATCCAGCCTTGTACTTTGGCAAACTGCTCTTTGGTCATACCACAACCAAATCCCCGTGGATATTCGGCACCGCCATCACTTTCCATGGCCATTACATGTTTTTCATTTTTCAGTTTTGCTTCTTCGGCATATTTGGTGCCGCCACGCAGGCCGTTTTCCTCATTCGCAAACAATACGATCCTGATGGTACGTTTGGGTTTATATCCAATTGCCTTAAACACCCTTAATATTTCAATGCTTTGTACAATTCCGGTTCCATCATCGCTTGCCCCTTCGCCCTGGTCCCAACTGTCGAGGTGCCCTCCAATAGTTATTATTTCATCCGGAAATTCTGTGCCTTTAATTTCTCCTATTACATTATGTGCTATCGTATCAGGCAGCATTTGGCAGTTAGACCTGATGAAAAGATTCTCACTCTTATACAATCCTTTAATTAAACCGCTTAGTTTATCTGCGCCTTTAGTACTAATTGCCAATGCAGCAATTTTGGGAAATGAATCGTTGTACCTTAATGCACCGGTATGTGGGTGATCATCATAAGCACCCGTTACAGAACGAACGATAACGGCCAACGCACCATACTTTGCAGCCATGGAAGCGCCGTTACTGCGATATCTTACAGCATCCCCATAGCCACCACGCAATAAGGTTTTATTGAAGGGATAATTATAAAATACAATTTTACCTTTTACTTCATCTTTTCGCTGGTTCAGTTCGGCAAAATTTTTCACTTCGATTACCTGCGCTAAAATGCCCTTATCGCCTGTACCTACAGAATTGCCAACTGCAAGTACATCAAATACGGGATCACTACTTCTTTTTTTTGTTCGATACCCGGCAAATTCTTTTTTACCTCTTACCCAGTGAGGAACCATACATTGCTGCAAATATGTTTTTTCAGCGCCCGATTCCTTTAATACCTTTACACCCCAGGCCTCAGCTTTATACATACCTGCACTGCCGCTTAGCCGGGTTCCTACATTTTTGCATAAGGTGAACAAATTTTGGGGCGCTTTTCCATTGAGTAAAATCTCATCCGCTATTTTCTTTATCATCAGTGAATCTTCGGATTGAGCAAAACCCGAAAAAGTGGTAAAAACCGAAAGTACGGTCGCAAATATTAATCCTTTAAACATAAACCAGGTTTATAAACAAACTTACTGATAAAAAGTCAATACACGAATGGAAACTGTAGTGAATAATATTTCGGTAAATTGCACTATATGTTTTTTATTAAAAATGCTTCTTATGAATATAGGTATTGTGTGTTACCCAACTTTTGGAGGTAGTGGTGTGCTGGCAACAGAACTGGGCAAGGCTTTGGCAGATAAGGGGCATAACATCCACTTTATTACTTACCAGCAGCCTGTTCGGTTAAGCGGGTTTCATACCAATATCTTTTATCATGAAGTAAGGGTGCCAACTTACCCGCTTTTTGATTATCCGCCTTATGAAACTGCATTAGCCAGTACTATGGTAGATGTAATACTCAATAATAATGTAGAACTCTTACACGTGCATTATGCTATCCCACATGCGGCAGCAGCTTACATGGCAAAGCAGATACTGGCCAAGCAGGGCATAAAAATTCCTGTTATCACAACCTTGCATGGCACAGATATTACCCTGGTTGGTAAAGACAAAACTTATAGCCCGGTGGTAACTTTTTCAATGAATGAAAGTGATATACTTACTGCGGTTTCTGAAAACCTGAAAGCAGAAACTTTTAAAAATTTTAAGATAGAAAAGGAAATAGAAGTGATCCATAATTTTGTGGATGTAAAACGCTTTCATAAACGCCCTGTTGATGCTTTTCGTAAACTGATCTCTCCGAAGGGCGAAAAAATAATTGTTCATGCTTCAAATTTCAGAAAAGTAAAACGGGTTGAAGATGTAGTAGCAACTTTTTTATTGATACAGGAAAAAATGCCTGCTACGTTGTTATTGTTGGGTGATGGCCCCGAAAGATCGCATATAGAAGCCCAGGCGAGGGAATGCGAATCACATAACAATATTAAATTTTTAGGCAAGCAGGAACAGATGGAGGACATTTTACCGATTGCCGATCTATTTTTACTTACCAGCGAATATGAAAGTTTTGGATTGGCTGCTTTGGAAGCCATGGCTGCCGAAGTACCTGTAATATCAACCAACGCAGGTGGTTTGCCTGAAATAAATATTAATGGTTATTGCGGCTTTATGAGCAATGTTGGCGATGTGGCAGATATGAGTAAAAATGCATTGCACATTCTACAGGATGAGGCTACTTTACAAAAATTTAAAACCAACGCTTTAACTCAGGCCAAAAAATTCGATATTGAAAATATTGTTCCACTTTATGAAGCGCTTTATAAAAAAGTGATTTAATTATTTTTCAACCACTTTTCAGGATCAATATTATTTCCTTTTGCATCATTGATGTACAGATCAATTGAGCCGTTCCCATCAAGATTGGCAGCAGCTTTACCAATAACCTGGCCGGTTTTTACATTTTGCCCCGTTTTTACCGATACACTACCTAAATTACTGTAGGTACTAAAATACTCGCCGTGCTGGATGATGATCACCTGCATATCTTCTATGAAAACGATATTGGAAACAACCCCGTCAAAAACCACTTTAACATTGCTGCCAATATCTGTTGATATTGTTACACCTGTAACATCAATATCTCTGCCACTAGGCAATCGGTTTCGTCCATAATGTAAAATAGGTATGCCTTTGTCAACAGGCCATGGCAGCAAACCCCTATTCTTTTTAAAACTTTCGTTCAACACCCTGCTTTCAGCATTAAGCTCTATATCCGGCGCTCTTACTGGTTCGATTTTTTTTACCGGCGTTGTTATTTTTTCGCTATTCGCTTTTGGAGCAGTATTATTTTTTAAAGCTGCTAGCCTGCTTGCTTCATCTGCATTAGATCTTTTTATTGCTGCTTTCCTGGCATCGTCTCTTGCTTTTTTTATAGCTGCGGCAATTGCTCTTTCTACTTTTGCATTTTGCTTTTTATATGCAGTAAGTTGGTTATTTAATTCTTTTCCTTCTTTTTTAAGGTCATTTACAATTTTATCTTTTTCCTGCTTCTGTGTTTCCAATGCAGCTGCTTCTTTATCTTTAATCTGTAAAACTTCGCTCTTCTTTTCCTTAATACTTCCCAGTTCATTAAGTTTTTGTTTGCGCAATTCCTGTGTACGCAATATATTTTCCCCCTGCTTTTCACGATAATCTCTGTAATATTTCAGGTAAGCAATACGCTTAATGGCATCATTAAAACTGGCAGCAGAAAAAATAAAACTTAAAAAGTCGTAATTGTTCCGATTTTTATAAGCATATACCATACTCTTGGCATACTCATCTTTTAAAGTATCCAGCAATTTATTATACCTGTTAATTTCACGCTGATTGTTGATGATTGTATTGTCCAATAAATTGATGTCCTTACCGATATTCTCTATAAGCCGGTTTTGTAGGTTTAGTTTATCGTTTATTAGCTTCCATTTTACGAGGCTTTCCTTGGTTTTAGCTTTATTACTGTTCAGCAATTTTTGTGTTTGCTCCATTTCCTTTTTTAAAGCAGTCCGTTGTTTTTCCAATTCTTCACGTGTTTCCTGTGCATGAACAAATAAACTGAAAAAACAAAAAAAGACTACGTTAAAGATGAATTTGATCATGCTCGTGTTTTTTATCCTAAAATAGTATTCTTAATTATTTACTTTAACTATTATAAAACGTACTTAAAAATAACGCTTACTTTGAAATATAATTTTTTGGTATGTTGAAAGACACTGACAATTCTTTGTTAAACTCATACTGCTTATAATTTAGCCTTATGTCAAGCCGGTTTTTTTCTGAAACCGTTATCTCCCTGTAGGTTGAAAAATTATACCCGGTTTTGTTCTCATAATCTGCATAGGTTAAATCAGCCGTACGGCTCCGGGCAATGTCCACATCATCCAGTTTACTATGGGTTAAAAAATAATTGCCAGAGGAAAGTGTAAGCAGATTTTTAAAATAGCTGCCGACCATCGAGAAAAGGATCTGATCGTCCGTTTTTTTATAATAAACAATATTACTGTCAATAAAAACCGGGTTACCGATCAACAGGTCCTGCAGGGTTTTATAATCAAATGGTATCTGGGTTACTTCCTGCAAATAATCAATAGACCGATATTGAACCTCTTTATCTTGCTTATTTAAAAGTATCACACTGTCTTTTTTTATCAAGACTCTATATATTTCAATATTCAGAATTGATGCTGTAAGGGAAATCCATATGGCACTGTCTTTTATGATCCTCACAATTGCAGTTACATCTGGTTGTCTCCCCTTATTATCCTGGTAGTCTACTTTTATCTTTGCACTGAATGTTTTAAAATCAATATAATTGCGGTTCAGGTTTTCGATTGTATTCTTAATCATCAAAATTGAATCAACTTTAGATTGATCTATAATAACAACATCAGAAGTATCTTTTGGAGCAATGACCTTATTTATTTGTTTTACAGTTTTACAACTGTAGCTTAAGCATATCAGTATAAATAGAAGAAAGAGAACAGATATATATTTCATTAGTTTTTTTGTGTTGAGTAATTATTCAATGCCTGTGTGGCCAAAACCACCATCTCCACGTTGGGATACGGTTAATTGCTGCACCTCAAGCAATTCGGCCCTTTCAGTTTTAGCAATGATCATCTGGGCAATTCTGTCTCCGTGGCTTATCACCTGTACAGTGCTACTTAAATTAATTAAAATTATTTTCAGTTCTCCCCTGTAGTCTGAGTCAACAGTGCCTGGTGAGTTTAAACAGGTTATGCCTTGCTTTAATGCCATTCCACTTCTGGGCCGTATCTGCGCCTCATACCCGTTTGGTAATTCTATAAAAAGTCCGGTAGGAATCAGGTTACGTTCAAAGGGTTGCAAAGTTAGAGGTTCCGCCAGATCAGCTCTTAAATCCATCCCTGAGGAACCAGCGGTTGCATAAGCCGGCAATGGATTTAGAGAAGTGTTTACAATATTAACCCGAACAGTTTGCATAAAAGCAAAGTTAGCGATGTAAAAAGTAAATTGTGCAACTCTGTTGTTAATAGAATATTTTAACGGATGAGCATAACAGTGCCCTGTTCATAAAATTTTCTTCCACGGATATTTGTATAATTTAACATCCACAAATAGGCACCGTTTGGCATTTTTTTACCTTTAAATGTACCGTCCCATTTTTGAGTTACATCATTACTGGTAAAAACAAGTTGGCCCCATTTGCTGTAAATCTGTAAATTAAAATATTGGAGTACAGTATTGTCTACTAGTCCAAAGGTTTCATTTAAATTATCGTTGTTGGGCGTAAAGGCAGACGGGATGTAAACATCACAATCCCCGATTAAAACCTGAACTGTATCAGAGGCTTGGCAGGAATTTTTTGATACGGTTACATGATAAGTACCGATCTGATTTACAAAGATGGATGCAGTTGTTTCTCCCGTACTCCACAAGTAACTGTCATAGTCTGAACTAACTGTTTTTAAAATAACCGGCTTATACCTGCAAACTGATGTATCTATACCAAGGCTCACAGTTGGTTGTGCCATTTGGGAAACCCTAATGGTGTCTCTCATTTTGCATCCATTCTGGTCTATTTCCAACCAATAATCTGCAAAACCGGTTGTGGTAATTTTATTACCTGTAAACCCTGTATTCCATAAGTAATTAGCGCCAAAAATCTCTTCTACCCCTATTTGTAATGATAACACATTGCAACTGGAAGTATCTGCCCCTAAAAACTCTCCGGAACTTGCAATCCAAATTTTGCGATTGATAGTATCATTTAGACCAGAGCAATCTATTTTGTAAACAATAAGTTTTACATCATAAAAACCAGGGGCGGTATACGTATGCGTTGGCTGCAATGCCTGCGAAACACCCATATCACCAAAATTCCACTTAACAGAATCTATGCCACTGAGCCTGTTTATCTTAAATGTTATATTGCGATCCATACAATTTCCTGGCAACCGGGTAAAGTCATATGGGTTGGAAGTTGTATCAAAATAACTCTGCATAAAAGTGGGCAGGCCAAACTGAAGTGGAAAACCAGCAGCAGGACCTACATAAATTTTATTGAAAACAAAATTGCAGCCCGGGCCATAAGTGTTCGGATTCTCTATCACAGATAAGGCGGAATCATTCCACATGGTCATGTAAATTTTTTGGTCCGAACCTATCTGCAAGCCTCCGGCAAACCATGGCGTAGTTTGTGCAATTATTTGTTTTGAAGCAAGAATGGTAGCTGAATTGTTGGAGGTAATATCAAACTGATACAATGTGGATGGATCACTATCCGAATTATTTGCTGATATATACAGCAGCTTACCATCAGGAGAAAACTCTGCACCATATACGCCAATAAAATTTGGCTGATGTGGTATCGCATTAGGATATATGACGATTGAATTAGAAAGGAAACCGGTTTTATTGTCAAAATCCATTAATTGTACTGCATCATTATCAAATGAATGGCAGGCCGCCAATTTATTTCCCTTGGTAGAAAATTTTAAAGTCCCTATAGAGTTATTAATTTGTCCGTTGATCAATAAACCAGTACTGCTGACAACCGGCATTGGATTAAAACCAGCAGCTGTTAACAAATAAGAATAATATTTATCTGAATTCCATTTTTGTATTACAACCCATATATCCCTGTTGTTACAATGTCTTATAGCAGCAATTTTTTCAAGTACGGTATCTAGTACAATTACATTCTTAGTTACAACTGATCCGAATCCCCCGTCTGCTTTCATATCCACTACATTATATGAAAAAACAGGAACTTCTTCAAACGCCGATCCTATCGTAAATAAATAGTACAAACTGTCATTTCCAGGCATTGGAACAATTACGGCGTTGTTTGTGCTACTTAGTTCACCCAAAAGGCCAGTTCCATTAGGCATTGTTTCATGCTTTCTGTTTTGAACAATCTTACCATTTGTATAAAAAAGCAACTTACCGTTATTATCACTCATCGCAGCCGATCCTTCTCTTGAGTTAGCAGTTCCGTCGCTTAACGCCAATGGTGGTGTTTGATTAAAGTTAAGCCCAACACGATTTCCAAAATACCATATATTAGTTTGTTTTTGTGCTATAGCTAGTACAGTACCAATTAAAAAGCAAATTGTAAGAAAATATTTTTTCAAAAAATGTATTTATTTTAATCCAAGTAACACGGTTGCATACGCTTTTAACCCTTCTTCACGCCCTACAAAACCCATTTTCTCTGTTGTAGTAGCCTTAACTGAAACATCTGAAACTGAAACCTGTAATATTTCTGCAATGGCCTGCTGCATTTGCGGAACATATGTTTTTATTTTAGGAGCTTCAAGGCAAAGAGTGCTGTCTACATTAATTACTTTATAACCCTTTGCATCTATCAATTCGGCAGATCTCCTTAACAATATTTTACTGTCAATATCTTTAAAGGAGTTATCGGTATCGGGGAAATGAAATCCAATATCACCAAGGGCCAATGCCCCAAGCATTGCATCGCAAATTGCATGTAACAAAACATCTGCATCACTATGCCCCAGGGCCCCTTTTATATGAGGAATTTTCACTCCTCCTATCCACAAATCCCTTCCCAATACTAATTGGTGAAAATCAACGCCCGAACCAATTCTGTATGCCATGGCTTATTTTATTGTGTAAATATCCGCATTTTGACTGATTCTAAAAACAAAAAGCGTTCCGGTAAACCGGAACGCTTTTTTTTAAAAAAACTTAATTATTTTCCGCCCATAAGATCAAATACTAAACCAAAACGATATGTATTAGATAAAGGAATGCGACTTGTTCCACTTCCTGTTGGGAAAACATAAGAGAAATTTAAACCAGCTATGCTGTATTTAATGCCTGCTCCTACTGTAAAATATTTTCTATTACCCTTATTTGGATTTTCGTAGAAATAACCTGCTCTGAAACCAAATTGGTTGTTATACCAGTACTCAGCACCTACTGCAATGTTAACTTCCTGAATTTCTTCACTTGCTCCACCGCCATCACCAAATGATTTGATCCAGCTGCTGGCAACACTCTTACTCCTGTAATCTCTTAAAGATTGATCACTAGGATAGCCAGATGAATCTAATTTAGCTGTTGGTACCAACAATTTATTAAAATCAAGTGCAAATGTGATCTTGTTAGACTCATCAAATACTTTTGTATAAGCCAATCCTAAACCAAGGTTAGCAGGAATGTAATCTTTTTGTGTAGCATCACTTGAATAAGAAATCTTAGAACCTAAGTTACTAAGGGTTAACCCCCAGTTTAAACCCTGTCCGTTTTCTTTTGCACCATGATGATATAAGTGCAAATCACCCGCAACAGAAGAACCGGCTTTGTAATTTACACCACCATAAGTACCACTTGCCAGGTTTGAATTAATATACCTCATTGCAATACCTAAGCCTAATTTCTTAGTTAATTTTCTGGAATAGCCCAAATCAAATGCAAATTCTCTGGGATTGTATGTATTTAAATCTACACCTTGAGCATCAGTAAACTGAATGCTACCTAATTTAAAATACCTTAATGAAGCAGAAATGGCCTGGCCATCGCTTATTTTATAATATCCGGCCAAAGATGCTAAGAAAACATCATTAACAGATAAATCTCTTAACCATGGAGTATAGTTAACAGCAATACCAGCTTTGTTTGTGGCAAATGGGGTTCTGGCTATGTTAGCAAAAGCCGCGTTAGCATCAGGTGCAGTTGCTATACCTACATCTCCCATACCGCCGCTGCGGGCATCAGGTGAAATACGTAAAAACGGAACAGCAGATGTTACAACGTTTATTTTGTTCTGGGCATAAGATACAGTTATTGTTCCTCCCAGTAACATAACTAAGGCAGTTAGTTTCAAAGTTACTTTTTTCATGCGTTTTGATTTGTCTTGGTTAGGTAGACTTACCTCTATAAGCGTTAAGTTTAAT
>JANOUJ010000396.1:0-3827 GCA_031416815.1 Chitinophagaceae bacterium | reverse complement strand
AGCGTAGGTGCCCCTTTGGAATTTTCCATAAACCTGCCACCATATATATTGGTGCAAATGGTAACAGTGTCGCCAACTTTGTTGATGGCTTCATTTATGTCAATGGTTTTTTGAGCAAATGTTACCTGTGCAGTAAATAAGATAATTGCCAGCAAAATGTATTTCATGGTGGTTGATGTTAGATTTTGTAAGGCGGCAATTTAGTGAAGGAAACGTTTGCAAAGCAATAAATCAGCAGAGCTTAAAATACCTCAGAAGTGTTTTGGTATCTAATACAATAATCTAATGCTTCTTCCGTTTTAAAGTTAGTTTTAGTCATAAAATTGGTTTTAAATAATTTTTAAAAATTCAGCAACCCCTGGTAGTCTTACCGGGGGTTTTATTTTACCTCCAGGGAAGTGTGATTTTTAATAGAGGGAATTTTTAAGTTTACTATAGAAAAATTCCCCTGTGCGTTGGCAAGTAGCGTGGGTGTGAGCGTGTGGGAAGAAATAATAAAAAGAGAAAAGGATAGCATTTTGCAAAAATGCTCACTTGGCCGTGAGCAATAAAAAAACTGTTTTATTTGGTTATATAAATTAGTTTTATTAGATGGAATTATTCATGTTTTTACTCCTTATTGCCACTTGTATCACGATTGGGTACGCTGTCGGATTTGTGAAGGGTAGAATTTCTCAAAAGTAAAATACTGTCCTTTAGGACCTCCAAATTCTTTTTTAAAATGCCGTTTTCTATACGCAATTCCACATTTTTATTATCTGCTTTTAAATCTCCGAAGTAATTGCCAGCGTAAAAAAGTATGCCGCCAGCTGCAATAACTAACGCAATTATTTGATCATTTGACCAAGTTGCGAACATATTGTGTTTCATCTCTTTTATCTCTTTTTGTTTGTGTTCGCGTTCGGGGTACAGTTGCTTTACAGCCTCAAGTGTTCTTTCATTTGCAAGATTTTCCAGGTGCTGCTTGCCTTCTGGCTTTATAGCTATATGAGTTTTGGTAACCAAAATCAAACCCCTTAATAAGGCTGTCGCCGTATCGTAGTCCTCTTTACGCATATTGGTTGCTTCCATAACCTCTTCGTTGGCGGGGAAGGTGTCAGAGGGGAGGGTGTTCAGGTATTGCAAAATAGCAGTCTTGTTTTGCTCTATGCTTCTTATTGGTGTGGGCATATTTTTAGGGTTATGGGATGCTTCGGTTGTTTCTATCTTGTTGATCCTTTTCTGATATTCAAAATGTCCGCCCGCTTGTTTTGCTTTACGACCTTGTGCTGTTAATCTAATTGGTATTGTAGCGGCACTTTCGCGGTCTGCATATAAGTACACCACGGTCATTAGTTTGTCGATTTTTTCGCGAAGGCTTAGTGCCTCCTTTTGCTTTTCCTTTTCTAAACTTAGAGATTTAATTAGTGTATTAATATGAAAATATTCATAGTCATGACAAAGGGGAAAAATTGAAGCCATATAATTCTCTGCAAGCTTTTCAACGTCTTGACCTCCGTAGTCGAATTTTTGGGAGGGGTTGACTAGGCTTGATTTCTTTGGCAATTCGATTTCCTTGTGCCTGGCAGTTTTTATGCATTGATTTATAAAATCTCTTATCTCTTGAGCTTTCTTTTCTGGCGTTGGGTCGCCATAGGCTATAAACGTTTTACTAAGGGCAAAGAATGTAGATGCATGAGCGTACTCTGCGCTATCTACACCGAAAATAGTTTTTATATCCTTCTTTAGCCTAAGGAACCAAAATTCATCATACATTGTTTTTTCTTCGTCAAGTCTAATACCCTTAAACTCAGAAAGCAATTGTACTGCCTTGCTTTCTTTTGAAAGAACAAATGCGCTATAAGAACCATATTTTGGTAAATCAATTTTTGCTTGCGTAGTTAATCGTAGCGGATAAAATTCTAGGTATGCGTCGTTATTTGTTATTTCAACAAACCCGGTAGCCAATAACTGTTTTTCTAATTCTTTCTGCGATTGTCCATCTTGGATAAGTATGCCTGTATCTTTCTGCAATCTGGGAACATTATAAATTTCATTTAGGTTCAGAAGCCATTGTTCAAAAAACTTGTTGAGTATTTCCTCATACGACATTGAATAGAGTAGTTTTGATTTCGGGGTTACAATATACTCGCTTCAATCTACAACACAAATCTTCGCTACCATAACGTTCTCCATAATAAAAAACCGAAGCGTTGGCGGTATTGTGCGTGGGGTGAGCGTGGGAGAAGAAAAAATAAAAAGAGATAAGGATAGCATTTTGCAAAAATGCTCACTTGTTTGGAAGGAACTTGCGGGGGATGGGTTATGTATACTTTTCGATGAATATGCCATCTGCTTCATCAATCAATTCTGTTTTAAGGATATTCATAAAAGGGAATGTGTGTTTGACTAAAACGCACCCAAAAATGGTCTGAGATAAGCCCTCGCAAATTTGCATGTCAAGAGTTACAGGTATTCTTAGGAACAATTCCTTTGCCTCTTCGTGCCATTTATTAAAAAGTAAAT
Organism: Chitinophagaceae bacterium; assembly: GCA_031416815.1. GTDB lineage: Bacteria > Bacteroidota > Bacteroidia > Chitinophagales > Chitinophagaceae > Ferruginibacter. Next base: position 1,322 of record JANOUJ010000396.1, on the reverse strand, counting down.
CTCTGCCTTCATGTCTGCCGTCGGCATTGTCACATATAAAAACAATAACTCGTAGTTCCGATGTGAAAAAAGATGAGACTAGATCAATAATCGTTTTAGATATTCTACAATCGAGAGATTCTGAAACTCGCTTATCGGCCTTTGGGTTAAAAAAATAAAACTCAAATTCGTAGACGTCTATATCATAGATGCCCAGCATTGGAGACAAATCTTGCGTCCGACGCGTGAAACGACAAAAGTATTTTAGGTTAGTATCAGTAATGAAATAATAAAGTCCTTGGGGATCAATTATTACGTTGTACGGGTGTATCAAAGGTTTTACTTTGATTGGCTGGCTTTACCGAGTTACCTTCGCTGATTGCTTTTTTAAACGCAGCCTTCTCAGCCATATATTTTTCAATTAATTTGGCCGCTTTTGAGTTTGACTTTATGGTAACTTGGATGTTCATAATTCTATAAACGCAATAATAATGCAAGATAGTCGTGTTGCAAACGAAAAGACAGTTAATTATTTTTGCAACTCAGTTGCATAATTTGTATTTTGCAATAAATATTTTTTATGGGACAAGAAGTCACATTACAAATAAAATTGGAATGCCTTAAGCTGGCATTCCAAAATTCTAACTCATTAGATCAAGCCATAGAAACTGCGAAGAAACTGTTTAGCTTGGTAGGGGTTTAGGGTTTACCTAATAGGCACTCTGGTAGTGTTGCAAATGTCTTAAACTCATCTGCGGTCTTTGAATACCATACGCAAACTACATTGCCTTCACTTGAATAATATTTAACTCTCATTTCTGGGCTACCTGAAATAAGAGTTACTTGGTCGCCTGCTTTGAATTGTTGTGCTGCCATAATAGTTAGTGGTTTTAATTTACCTTCCCCTCACTAATCAGGGTCTTTAACCATGCGTTTAATAGAAGCGTGGGCCTTTTTATTTTTTCTTTGAAGCATAGCCCTGTGCGTCTGTTTAACATAATATTAATTATAGGACAAACGAATAAACGTATTTCAACGATAAAACCAGTATTTCAAGGGATTGCTTCATTCTTCGCAATGACGCATACAAAAAGCCGCTTACACAAGCGGTCTTTATCTTCTTCCATGCTTTAGTGAGACAGGGGAAGCTCATCTATCTGCTCATAAACTTCTGAAAGCTGAAGATCGTAATCAATTGCGCTGATATGAATATGACTGTTTTTATCTTTGGCAGTGGTTAATATCCATGTATCGTTATTGCGGGTGTACACTTCAGCCAAATATTCTGTACTACTTACCAGCACATAGTTTTGAAGCGATGGAATGCTGCGGTATAATTTAAA
>JANOUJ010000395.1:0-8493 GCA_031416815.1 Chitinophagaceae bacterium | reverse complement strand
AATGCATCAGAATATATTTTAAAAGCATTTTCCCATTCTTCACGGTCACGATACGTATGTCCCATTTGATTTTTGACCATAGCTAATATTGAAAAGTTATTAGCTTTTTCCGCCAGTTGTAATCCTTTTTGCTGAACCTGTAAAGCTCTTATTGGGTTTCCACTTATTCTATATCCTGTTCCCAGAAAACAATAAGCAGATGCTTCTTTAATAATGTCCTTATTTTCCTCTGCCTGTTTAAGCAATGCCTGTCCCGTTTGAATAAGTGGGTAAGGATCAAAGGAAGAGCGGGAATCCCAAATGCTAACAATTAAATTAACCTTTTTGTCTTCGTTTTTTTCAACAGCAAGCTTTTGCAGTAATGAATCAACAGACTGGCTTTGGGTAAAAGCAGATTGCATACTTGCAATAAAATAAAAGATGGTTATTATTTTTTTCATCATTCCATAAATTTATTCCGTGTTAAACAGTTTTAATTATTCTTTTACACTGTTTACCTCAATCCAGTAGCCATCAATATCCTGAAAAAAAATCTGCTTTATGCCATCCGCCCTTATATTAACCGTATTTGGTTTTCCGGGCCAGTCAGAGAATTTGATCTTCATTTCCCGGAGCCGGTTTACAAAGGCATCAAAGTTTTTTGTTGTAAGAGCTAGATGGACTGCCTTGTTGATAATTACCGGTTCTTTTAAATCTGAAAGAAGGTGCAGTTCTTTGTCTTCACCTAGTGAAAGCCAACGCCTGGCAGGATGACCAGTGCGATTGATAATTTCGGTTAACTGTAAAACATTTTTATAAAAATCGGCAGAAGCATGCACATCTTTTACCGACAGCGCCATGTGGTTAAAAGTAAAATTAAAACTGTCCTGTGCCTGAAGCAGGATGGTGCATGTAAGTGCAGTTGTAAGCAAGATTATTTTTTTCATTGTTTGGTCTTTTAAAAATGAGTGTATGGGAAAGCATAATCGGTGTATTTATTTTATCCTGTTATATTTTTTCAAAACATCGATCACCAGTTTATGTGGTAAACCATAAGCTTTGTTACCATTAATACCTTCCATGGTTTCGGCGGCAACCATTGCATTGATGATGGCTTCTTCCACTGCCTGCACGGTTGCATCAAATAATGGATTGATCAAATCATTTGGTAATTCATCAACCTTGGTAAAATTCTCTCTTTGAAATGCAGTTTGATTTGCAGTAGAAAATGCAATGAAAATATCTCCGGAGCCATTTTCTCCACGACCCCCAACGGCACCTACACCAAGCGGTACCCTTGCTGCAATTCTTTTTAACTGGTGGGGTAGTAGTGGTGCATCGGTTGCAATAACCACAATTTTAGAACCATCACCCGGTTGATAAGATGGAGGGGCTTTAAATTCATAAATCATGGTAGTGAGTCTTTTCATTCAGGTTCTTTTCTCATTAATGTATTACGGTTTCTAATTTCGTTTGATAAGTGTTGAATGCAGGTGTTTTACCTTCCACTGTTTTTTTGCTTTAACTAAAACTACTGTTTCCAGCCATTGTACATTTACCTGTTTGCCATCTTTTATTATTACTGACTGAAGACGATAAGTGACCCATGCCGTAGTCTTATCTACCGTTGTATTGATGAAATCAAAACTATTGGTACGTTTAAAATCTGCAGCCTTGTTCTGCGTAATAGCTTTCAGGATAAGGGTATCTACATTCCAAATTGAGCCATATTCATACAATGTTATATCATCAGCGCAGTATAATTTTAAAGCCACAGAATCACGGTTTGATAATGCGTCAAACATTTTTATAATTGTTTGCTGTACTGCCTGCTGATCTGCTGCTAACGGTTTTTGTGCCACCAGCATGGCTGAAACGGAAAATACAATAAGCAATAATGGTATTTTTTTCATTAATTGAGTTTTCCCTTTTTAAATTTCTTCATGATAAAATAGATGATACAAATGGTTGCTATAAAAATAAGGGTTGAAAGGACTTCCCATTCTTTCAAACTGGTAAGCAGCCAGATAATGGTAGCAATTCCGATCAATGGAAAGATCAGTCCACCCGGCGCCCGAAATGTTTTTTCCGAAGGCTCCTGTGTTTGCTTTCTTAATTTAATGGTAGCTAAAATAACAGCCAGGTAGATCAGCAATATAGCAGCACTTGCAAGTATTGCCAATTGCCTGAACCCGCCCGAAATGGAAAAAATAAAGATCAGTGCACCATAGGTTATCACAGCCAGGTGGGGCGTAGCAAACTTAGGATGTACCCTGCCGAGAAATTTGGGAAACATACCATCAATGGCACCTGCAAATAATGACCGTGGGGTAGCCATCACATCGGCACTTACAGATCCAATACAGGATATGGCAGCGGTGACCAGCAATATAGTTGCACCTATGGGGCCAACAATTTTTTCCGCAACAGCTGCAAGTGGCGCATCCTTAAATGCTGCCATATCTGCGCCCAATATACCCTGGGTTACCGTCTGCAATAAAATATATACGATCAGCACTATTGTTCCTCCCAGGAAAATACCCAGCGGAACTGTACGTTTAGGATTTTTGAATTCACCACCAACGCAAAGGCAGGTCTCAAAGCCTGCAAAGGCAAAGAACAGTACCAGAGCAGTATCGCCAAATGTTTTTAGTGATGGCATATGCTCCCAGTGCAGGTTGGCCGCTTTCACCTGGCTGAAGCCGAAGATGATAATGCCAAGTAACGGAAGCAATTTGATAATGGTGATCATCTTTACAAACCCAATACCTTGTTTTACGCCACGAATGTTTATCAATACCATAAAGCTGATCAATATAAAAAATAAAAAGCCACGTGCCAGCGGGCCTAAGAAAACAGGAAATAGTACGGCCAGGGAATCTGCAATGATATTCATCAGCGCAGCGCTGCCTAAAACACCCCAGCCAAAAAAGAATAACCAGTTAATGATAAAGGCTGGAAAATTTCCGAATGCAGCTTCTACATAAGCATAAGACCCGCCGCTGCAGGTAACCCGGCTTCCAGCTTCGGCATAACAAAGCATAATGGCGGCCAGCATAATACCACAAAAAATATAACCGAATATACCAAAAGCACCCAATGCAACACCCACGATGGCCGGCAGTGCAAATATGCCTGCACCGATAATGCCGTTAACAATGGAAAGTGCAAGTCCTGAAACACCTACAACCCGCTTTAACCCTTCGCCTGTTTTTTCATTTGCCATGTTTAGTTAGTTTTGGTTGAGTATGTTTAAAAACAGATTTATTCAGTTGATCGTATGATCAAACGCAATACATCTGCTATTTTGCTATCATCTATCCAACGGGTAACCACAACCAAATCATGTTCTTTATCAACAATAATATAATTGCCACCATAACCTGCTGCATAATACACTTTAGACGAGATGCCTTTCCATCCCTGGTCAGTATTTAACCACCAGAGGTAACCATAAGTTTTATTGGCAACAGAAGGTTGTTGTGCAGCATTGATCCATTTTTCAGATAACAGTTGTTGATCTTTCCATTTTCCATTTCTTAGAAACAGTAAACCGAATCTTGCATGATCTAATGTATTGATAAAGATGCCGCCGCCATGATGTCCGCCACCACTCACGGATTGCATCATTAAGCCATCCATATTTACAAAGGAGTTTTCGTAACCAAACCAACGCCAGGTGGTAGATGCACCAATGGGATCCATGATCTTTTCTTTGAACACAACAGGCAATGGTTTGCGCCAAACCTGTAACAGTGAATAAGCCAGCAGGTTTACACGTACATCATTGTATTCGTAATTAGTTCCCGGTTCAAATAGCTTGCGGTTTTTCCAATCATCAATGCCTCCTTCTTTTGGAGGCCTGTCGGCCCAATCATGCAAGCCAAACAAACTACCACTCCAATCAGATGATTGCGTTAATAAATGATGCCAGGTAACTTTTGAATTGTGTTCGCCCTCAAATGATTCATCCCACACATATTGGTTCACTTTATCAGTTACATTTTTAATTAATCCATTGTCAATGGCTAAACCTGCAACAGTACTTAAATAACTTTTGGTTACACTAAAGGTCATATCAACACGATCTACATCACCCCATTGCGCCGCGATATAGCCATTTTTAATTACCAGCCCGGCAGGCCCGCCGCGTTGTTTCATGGGCCCTATCATTTTATAACCGGGCTCTCTTGAATAGGATTTCATGTTGGCAATCCGCAGATCCCGTTCTACTTTGTTTTCACTGTTTAAAGCGATTTTTACAGCACTGTCCAGCAATGATTGATTCATCTTCAGTTCTTCAGGTTTTTTTATTTGCCATACAGCATCGGGAAAATAAAGCTGCTGTGCATGAACCGTAATTGCATACAGGCTTACAAAAAGAATAAAGATTTTTTTTTTCATTATTTTATTTTTTAGTACTAGAAGTAATTTTATTAAAAAGGTATAATTATTTAATTTCAAATAGTACTAAATTATTTTGCTCATTTCCCTTCGCAGAAAAATAAAAGGAACTACCCGGTTCTATATACAAATACTTTCCTGGTTTTATTGTGGTTGAATTTTTACTTATAGTATCATGATAAACTACTTCATCGCCTGCAACCAGTTCTGCTACCATCGGCCCACGGCCATTGATAAGCTGACTGTTGAATGATGTACTGCTTAAACGGTAAGCAATTGCTTTTTCATTTTCAAACAAAACAGTAAATGGCAAAGGTTTAAGGGGTATTGCTGGTTTATAAGCTGAAAGAATTTCTATATCGGTAACATGAAAAGGTACGGTATCGCAATTACTCACCCGGTGTACCAGGGTATCGTTTAGGAAAGATGTGTAAGAAGCATTTCCTGCTATATTTTTGTTTTTTGTCCATGCCTTACCCTTTATTTGAACGCAAACAGCTGTGTTGGTAAAATGAAGAAACAGCGATGGTGTAGAATGTATATGCAACATACTGGTATCGCCTGGCTGCATCCATACATCCAACAGCCGGATGTATTTATTTTCTAAAATTTTGTGATGAAAGGGTTCCTCACGTACGGGTACCTGGGCTGTTAGCACAGAAGAACAAAACAGCAGTGCCGCTGAGAAGAATGTTATTTTATTTTTCATTTATTTTTTTTGATCAATAATAAAGAACCATTTTAATGCTAAACTATAAATAACTCAGCCACCATTTTTCTTTGTGGCTTGTCTTATATTTATCATACCATTTACAAACAGGGTAAAGGATAATGATCACGGCGATCCACACCAGGTAAACCACTCCCAATCCATAGCCTACCCCGGGCATTACAAATAAGAAGGGCAGGTTTTGAACCGAATCCATGGCTTCTTTTACAGTATGCCCTTTTATAAAAAAACTGAGGGCCGACAAAAGGTGAATGAGGTAGAGATGCAGGATGTAATAAAAGAATGCGGTGCGGCCAAATACCAACATGATATTGGTAAACCTGTTCTTAATTTTTTCAACAAATGAAAGCAATAACAAGGCAGGCCCGATAGTGATGCAGAGATATAAAAGCGATGGCGGGTATTTCTGCACTTTAATAAATGAAAAGAAACTCAATAAAGCACTTCTTTGTGATTGCCAGGGATGGGGATCACCATAGATATTTATAAAACGCACAACAATGAATAATACGATAAGAACGAGCCCCGTCCTGAATAGGAGCTTTCTGCGCTCATCCTGTGAATAGACTGAGGTAAAAAACACCCCGGCGCAGTAACCCAGCATCATCACACCTGTCCACGCCACAAAGGGATATACCATCATTACAAAATGTTTATCGGCATATTGATAGAGCTTAAAGTATCCATGATGAAAAAGATCCCACCAGAAGCCGGCCTTAAAACCCGGTGCAGATTCAGGAATATCCAGCAGGTTATGGCCAAATACAATTATTAACGCGAGGATGAGTATTAATTTATATGGCAAATGAATGAGAAGCCCCAGCAATACCATGCTGATACCAATGGCCCAGATCACCTGCATGGGCATTATATTAAGAGTTGGTAGAAAAGTCCATGCAAAGGCAATGATCACAAATTCGGCAAAGATGAGCCATAGCCCACGCTTGATCAAAAACAGGCTGAGTTCTTTTTTTGTTTTACGCAGGCTCTGCAGGTAAATGGATGTGCCCGAAAGAAAAACAAAAATGGGAGCACAGAAATGGGTGATCCACCGGGTGAAGTACAGGAGCGGGGTAGTGGTATCCAGGTTCAATGGGTCATCAATATTAGCGGTAATGTGAAAATAATCCCGCACATGGTCCAGCGCCATGATGACCATGGCGATACCCCGTACGATATCGATAGATTCGATCCTTTTGGTTGCAGATAGTGTTGGTTGCATGGTGATCAATTTTATTATTTGATTTCTTCTATATTAATTTTTGATTTGGCGATATATATGCACGGGCAAAATCTATCAGAAATACAGTAAAAATCTGACGAGCCTGTTTTTTCAAATTGTTTTTTTGCACTCATTTTATCTTAGGTGATATTCTTTCTGTAAAAATGTAATGATATTTTTAGCTTTTTCATTCAGCAGTCCAAGCCTGCCCTGAATGATAAAATTGCTGCCTTTTAACTGATGTGCATAATAAGCCAGGTCCACTTGAAGTTTTGGGTCGTAAGACCTTAGTGGTGGGTTGCCAACAGGCCTGTTTACGCCGTTGGTCTTTACCATTTCATCAAAAACAAACGGGTTATATATCTGGGATAATAAATTATCGGCCAATCTTCTTTCTATGCGGTCATCTTCCTGGTTGGTCATTATCATTTCTACCAGTTTCTGATACGACATCATACTATCTGCCGCCAGTTCATTTCGTATCAGCCTTAATGAACCGGAATTTTTTAATTGTGTGATTGTTCTGTCATTACTGCGAAACCAAAGTGACCTTACCAAAGTTCTGCCAAAGAAATAAAACTCATTTTCATGTCCTTTAATTTGTTGGGTATTTATCATAAGCATCAATGAATCCATTTGATTCATCTTGGCATGCCTGAAATCCAAAATGGTCCTGATAGAAGCGGTATCAGTTTTTAAATCTTCTATAAACGATTCAACAAACTGCTTTTCCCTGTTGCGTTCTATAACATGTTCCAATTGGTACTCTGCCAAAAAACCGCAGAACACAGCGAGGAACAACATTAAAAATTCCCAGAAATAAGATTTCCAGTTCTTTTTTTCATGGCCTGCATGGCTGTGGTGGTGTACTTCCATTTCTTGTTCAGTTAAGGGTTGTGGTTTATCAGTTATGGGTTGATCGGCTTCGGGAAATGATTCAGGTGACGCAATGGATTCCTCAGCTGAAGGCTTGTTCATCTGATCTTCGTTGCTTTGCGGCTTCTCTTTTTCCGGGATGAAGTCTTTATTATTTTCTTCCATAATTTATTTCAGGCTTTTATTAAATGCATTTTCCAGCTCAGCAGCAGATATGTTCAATAACGATTCATTTACCTGGCATAATAATGTATCTGGCTTTGAAGGGTCGGCACGTCCTGTAACTCCATTTATTTTCAGCGATTCAATAAATGCTGCTGCGGTCATTCCATTTACTTTTATTCTGAAAATATTACTTCCCGAAACAACACGCTGTACCTGGAAACGGCTATTATTTTTTATACGGCTGATAAACTCTTCAGCGATTTTAGTGGCTTTTGCAAAGCGCTCTTCAAACCCATCAGCATAATAAGCTGCCACGGCTGCAAATGTCCAGGATTGGTGTAATCCCGATCCAAACATGCGGCGCTGATGGTATAAGGGCTCAATAAGTGATTTGTCCCCGGCCAGTATGGCACCTGATGCTGCATTAAAATATTTATAAAGCGAAATATACACGGTATCAAATAAAGCAGCATAATCTTTTACTGAAACTCCCGTATAGGCTGTTGCCAAAAAAATCCTTGCACCATCTAAATGGGTTTTTATGCCGTTGGATTTAGCATAGTTGCATATCTTTTTCATTTCAGCATAATCAAACACTTCACCCGATCTTCTTCTTACCGGCGATTCAACAGATATTGCTCCCACTTTAGTTGAAACACGTCCGGTAGATGTTTTTTTAACAATGGCTTCCACTTCTTCCAATGTAAAACCCGCCTTGCCTGTTCCCAATGGAATTAAATTAAGATTGCTCAACAGCTGGCAGGCATCACCTGTATCATTATATACATGGCTTTCTTCCTGCACCAGCACCCGGTTATTAGTTTGTGCAAGATTGCGGATAGCAAGCTGGTTGGCCAGGGTACCCGTAGGCATAAAAATGGCGGCTTCTTTTCCCAATAATGCCGCAAATTTTTTCTCCAGGTCTTCCACACATCCACCCCGTGAATAGTTATCTGCTGCCAGTTTATCATTTGATGTAAGTTGCAGTAATAACTGTGTATAAGCAGCCGGAGAAAGTTCAATCCCATCACCGGTTAAAGTAACGGGTACTTTTGGTTCGGGTATTTTCTTTACTTGGGCTGAACCAATCAATGATACAGCAGGCAAAAGAGCTGCT
>JANOUJ010000394.1:0-1783 GCA_031416815.1 Chitinophagaceae bacterium | reverse complement strand
ACAAAAGATTTGCCCTGCATGCCACAGGCCGTTTACCTGGCGTAAAAAATGGGAGAAGGTGTGGGAGGAAGTTAAATATTGCAGTGACAAGTGCAGAAAAAATAAACAGGTATGAAAACCGTAACACTATCCGCAAAGGATATTGACCGCATTATAGAAATGGCCTGGCAAGACCGTACCAGCTTTGAAGGCATTGAAATTCAATTTGGCATGGCAGAAAGTGCAGTGATTGAATTGATGAGAAAGGAAATGAAAAGCAGCAGTTTTAAAATGTGGCGCAAAAGAATGAAGGGACGGCAAACCAAACATGCTGCTTTGCGCAGCAGTATGGTTACCCGTTTTAAATGCAGCCGGCAGAAAAGCATCAGCCTAAATAAAATATCAAAAAAATAAAGCCTGCAGCCCGCCAAGTGGCATAACATTCAATGCGCTTATCTTTGCAAAAAAATGAGCATGGAAAAGAAAGCAGGTGAATCGTTGGTGGTGATGACGGAGCTGGTTTTACCAAACGATACCAACACGTTTGGAAACCTGATGGGTGGACGCCTGATGTACTGGATGGATATTGCTGCTGCACTGGCCGCCATGAAACATTGTGGCGCCCCTGTAGTAACAGCATCGGTTGACAATATATCTTTTGAAAATCCTATTAAGCTGGGCAACGTGGTACATATTGAAGCCAGTTTAACCCGCTCTTTTAACAGCAGTATGGAAGTGCATTTAAATGTTTGGGGCGAAGATGCGATTCAGCAGTATAAATATAAAAGCAATGAGGCGTATTATACATTTGTAGCGCTTGATCCGAATGGAAAACCGAGGAAAGTTAATGCGTTGGTACCGGAAACAGAAGATGAGAAAAAACTGTTCGACGGTGCTCTGAGAAGAAGGCAATTAAGATTGATATTGGGTGGAAAAATGAAACCTGAAGATGCAGTGGAACTGAAAGCTTTGTTTATTAAAGACTAAACAGTCTGTTGGGGTTTGAATTTACTGCTCTGCTCAATGGCATCCATAATATCTTCCAATATCTTTTCTGTTGAATCTTCATAATTGATCTGCATCGGATCTTTAAAAGTTACAGTAAGGCGGGTTCCTTTTTTGATCACCTTTATACCTTTTTTATTAAATGCTGTACTAAAGCCATCAACAACAACCGGTATAACAATTGGTTTGTGGTGTTTTACAATAAATGCAGTACCCTTGCGGCCGGGTACAAAAGGCGTGGTGGTACCCTGCGGAAAAGTGATCACCCAATTTTTCTCCAGCGCCCTTGTTATTTTTCTGGTGTCGCTCGGGTCGAGGCCTTTCCTTACTTCTTTGCCGTCATCTACCCAAACCCGCTTTATCATAATGGATCCGGCCAGTGCAAAGATCTTACTCATCAGGTTTTTTTTCATGGTCTCTTCGGCAGATACAAACTGTACCCTTGTGTAAGGCCATAGCAGGTAATAGGGAACGCCTAGCCCGTTTTTCTTTCGCCAGCTTACGGCACAAAAAATATGCAGAAAGCAAATTACTTCAGCAAAATAAGTTTGATGATTGCTTACGAACAGTACGTTATTCTTTGGCAGCTTTTTCAGCTTATCCATACCATTTATCTGCAGTTTATTCATAATGGCAAGCCCCGGAAAAGAAATGGAACCAATAACTGTATACACCAATCCCTTAACAAAACCAGATTCCTTAAAAGCCTTCAGCAAATTACCCATGTATCAATCTTTTATTCCTTAATCTCAGCTGCAATTTATATAAACTTGGTATCAATAAATAAAATTAAACTATT
>JANOUJ010000393.1:0-3269 GCA_031416815.1 Chitinophagaceae bacterium | reverse complement strand
CATCAGTAGCGATGGGCGAAAATGCAACAGCGTCTGGTGAATATTCTACAGCAATGGGCAGGGCAACAACATCCTCTGGTTACGCATCAGTAGCAATGGGCCTCAGTACAACAGCGTCTGGTAGCTATTCTATCGCAATGGGCTTCAATACAACAGCGTTTGGTTACGCATCAGTAGCGATGGGCGACATTACAACAGCCTCTGGTACCGGATCAGTAGCGATGGGCTTCAATACAATAGCTTCTGGTAACAATTCTATCGCAATGGGCTACTCTACAAGAGCTTCTGGTGGCTCTTCTACAGCAATTGGCCTCGCTACAACAGCGTCTGGTAACTATTCTACAGCAATGGGCACCACTACAATAGCGTCTGGTGACAATTCTACAGCAATGGGTTATCAAAATATTTCCAGCGGAGGAGCTTCTTTTGCGATGGGGGGGTTTGCAACATCCAGTGGGAATTATTCGAGTTCATTGGGCGCAGGAGTTAAATCCAAATCTCTTGGCGGCTTTGTTACCGGTTTGTACAATGATAGTACAAATGCCGCCAGTGGCACATCGGTTAATAGCCTTAACCGCATCTTCCAGGTTGGTAATGGTACAGCCGACAATGCCCGCAGCAATGCGATGACTGTTTTACAAAATGGCAATGTAGGTATTGGTACAACAACACCGCTGGCACTGCTCCAGGTAAAAAATGGAGCAGTATTGTTTGATGGTACTATTGGAGCAACACCAGTAAGCGGAGCTGGTACAAGAATGATGTGGATACCTGCAAAAGGGGCTTTCAGGGTAGGCGTTGTATCAGGTACTCAATGGGATGAATCAGATATTGGATCCAGTTCTTTTGCCTCAGGATTTAATACATTAGCTTCTGGTTACTCTTCAATTGCAATGGGTTTTGGAACTATTGCATCCGGGAATACATCAACTGCGATAGGCTACGAAACAATTGCATCCGGTTTTTTTGCTACAGCAATGGGGGAAAGCAGCATTGCATCGGCTAATTACTCCATAGCAATGGGTTCTTACACAACGGCGTCAGGTATCGCCTCTTTGGCAACCGGCACTAACACGATAGCATCGGCTAATTACTCCACAGCAATGGGGGTCTCAACAAGATCTAAAACATATATGGGGTTTGTAACCGGTTCTTATAATGATACTACAAATTCCGGAAGTTCCTCAACTTATACCGCAACTAATCCCATTTTTCAAATAGGTAATGGTACTGCCAATAATGTCCGCAGCAACGCCATGACTGTTTTGCACAATGGAAATGTAGGGATCGGTGTTACAGATCCCCAACAAATGCTTTCTGTTTTTAAAGGAATGAATATTGATCAGGATGATTCGAATAACGGAACCCCGGTTAATTCCCTTCGTTTTGGTAGTGGTAGCGGTGAGGCAATTGGTTCTAAAAGAACGGCAGGTGGTAATAACTGGGGATTGGATTTTTATACCAATAACATAAACAGAATGACCATTACAAATGGAGGCACTGTGCAGGTTGCCAATAACCTTACTGTACAAAGTGGTAAAGGCATCATTCGTAATACAGATGGTACTCAATCAAAAAAGTTAAGTACAACGGTTGCGGTAAACACGTCTTTTTTAGCAGGTGAAACAAAAACCTTTGCGGTAACCTGGCCCGAAACCTTTGGTGCGGCCCCGGAAGCTTTTGTAGGCAATGTAACCGGTGGTACGGGAGGCTGGGCAGAAGTGGTAATGACTTTATCCGGTACCAGTACAACCGGTGCAACATTGTATGTATACAATCCCAGAACATCCGGCGTATCACCAAACTTTACAATTAAAGTTATTGCAATAGGCGCTCAATAAACAGATATTTGTGTGCTCATATATAGTTATGCTGTTTGATTATTCAAAAGGTTTTTCTATTTTGTTACATGCTCCGCCCTAACATAATACCAATCTGGAAAAAAGCTCCCTTCATCAGGCTGCTGCTGCCTTTAATTGCGGGCATTATATTACAGTGGTATCTTCAAATCCCTTTGCAGGTAATTGTCACGGCATTAATCTTTTGCACTATAGCTTTTCTTTTGTTTTTATTATTGCCCCTTGCTTTTCGTTTTAAGATACAGGCTTTGCAGGGGTTGATCATTCAGTTGCTTTTTATTGCTTTAGGTGCCTGGCTTACCTGGCAAAAAGATATCCGTCATCAAGATAACTGGTATGGTAATTATTATAAAGAAGGCAGCTACCTTATCGTAAGAATTGATGAACCACTGGTTGAAAAAAATAAATCATTCAAGGCTGACGGATATGTAGAAACCGTGATACAAGATGGGAAAGCAATTGCTGCTGAAGGAAAGTTATTATTATATTTTTCAAAAGACAGTTTTAAAACCAACCTGGCTTATGGCGACAAAATAATTATTCACAAAAACCTGCAGCGCATTAAAAACTCCGGTAACCCAGGCGCTTTTAATTACCAGCGCTATGCGGCATTTCAGGGCATATTTCATAATGTATTTTTAAAAAATAAAGATTGGAAAACAATAAATAAAAATTCCAGTAACGGGTTTAAGCAACTTATTTTTTCGGCAAGGGAATATGTTTTGGGAGTTTTGAAAAAATCAATCCGCAGCGGAAAAGATGAACTGGGTATTGCAGAGGCGCTCCTGATCGGTTACACCAACGACCTGGATAAGGACCTGGTGCAGGCATACAGCAATACTGGTGTGGTACACATCATTGCCATATCCGGTATGCACCTGGCATTGATTTATGTTTTGTTAGTTTGGTTCTTTGTAAAGATCCCGTTGATCAACAGATCAAAATTGTTGCAGTTATTTTTAATTCTAACTTGTCTTTGGCTGTTCTCCGTTCTTACCGGGGGATCTCCATCTGTATTGCGTGCTGCAGTTATGTTCTCCTTTATTGCTGTGGGAAAAACCTATTTCAAGCAATCGTCCATTTACAATGCACTGGCAGCCTCCGCATTCGCATTACTTTGTTACAATCCCTATTATTTGTGGGCGGTGGGCTTTCAGTTATCTTACCTGGCTGTATTGGGCATCGTCATTTTTCAAAAATCTATTTATAACTGCTTCTATATAAAAAATAAATGGCTCGATAAAACCTGGCAATTGGTATCGGTATCAACGGCGGCCCAGTTACTTACTTTCCCGGTGTGTATTTATTATTTCCACCAGTTTCCTAATTTGTTTTTATTATCAAACCTAATTGCCGTACCATTGTCAGCTATTATTTTATATGCTGAAATTGTTTTGATCGCATTTTCAT
>JANOUJ010000392.1:0-2744 GCA_031416815.1 Chitinophagaceae bacterium | reverse complement strand
GCTTTCTGCACGTAAACCAAGCTGGTAAGTAAAACTTTTAATTTTTTGACTGAAAGTTGCATAAGCAGCATACACCTGGTCATTAAATTTATAATCGTTGCTGAAGCCGGGAATTAGTTTATACTTTCCACTGTCCAATACATAGTTTGACAATGTACTCTCATAATCTCTTACAGCAGCCCTTGCACCCATTTCCATCTTAATATTTTCTGAGATCGGGTTTACAAAATCTGTTTGGGCCGTAAAAAATTTAGTTGTTCCGCCACCACCGGTCCGTTCAACCCTTGCAGCCGTTTTAGCTGTGTTATTGGTATAAAAAGATTGGGTGCGGTAATCACCTTCATTTTCATTTCTGCTGTTGTTGTAGTTTGCATCTACCGTCCACTCTTTATTTGGTTTGGCAAAATTGTGTTTAAAACTGATGCTGGCTCCAACATTGCGAAACTGAAAGGATGTTCTGGTATCTCTGATCCCCAGATCCGTTAGCAGCAGGTTATTTTGATAAAGGGTATCTCTTTCAATATTGATGTAATCTGAGTTTTTAAATTGCCCCTTTACAAACATGCCCCCAACAGTTATGGTATTCCTGTTATCAATAAAATAATCAAAACCGCCTCTTAAAAAAGCAAAGTAACCTTTACTGATAGGTTTGTTGTTTTGTAACGAGATCGCCGTTGTATCGTTTTTTAAAAAATCTGTTCTGTCACTTACGTTTGTACTGATGGATTTACGGTAGTTTAACCTGCCTCTTGCAAAGAAGTTTATTTTACTTTGCTTAACATTAATATCACCACCAAAAGCAGGGCGCAGCCGGGAATCAATACTGGCGTTGATATTTCCATTGTAGCCCGCTCTTTTATTTTTCTTCATCACAATATTTAAAATTCCGGCTCCGCCGCCGCTGGCATCAAACTTTGCCGATGGGTTGGTAATGATCTCCACGCTGGCAATTTCGTCTGCCGGTATCTGGTCTAATGTAAGGGTAGTGGGCCTGCCATCAACAAATATTTGCGGAGCAGCGTTGCGTAAGCTAACATTGCCATCGATATCAACATTTAAAGAGGGAACATTTTTCATTACATCTACTGCTGTCCCTCCAACACTGGTTAAATTTTTCTCAACATTAAAAACTTTACGGTCTATTTTCATTTCGAGCAGGGCCCGGCTTGCATTTACCGTTACATCCTGCAATTGCTTTGCATCTGTTTCTAGTCTTATATTTCCAAGGTCTCTATCCACGGCACTAAGCATACTACTCATATCGCCATTCCTTGCTCCGGCCATGTTCAATTGGAAACTTACTTTTTGCTCAATCTTTTTAAAACCAATGGCAGTAATGAGCAATTTGTACTGCGCCATAATATTTACATTTTCAATACTAAATTCGCCTTTCTTGTTGGTCAGCATTCCTCCAACTACTACATCCTTCCGTTTTTTCGTTACTGAATCAAATTTGTTCTGTATTAGTTGTACCGAAGCTGCTTCAACCGGTTTATTACTTGCAGAATCGATGATCTTTCCATAAAAATGCCCCATGTTCATATTTTGGCCGCCCATCTGGCCACGATTTCCGCCACCACCGGGCATTTGGGCATGTGTAAGTGAAATAGCCATTGTGCATACACCGACCAGTAAAAATTTAACGGAATTTATCATTTGTAAACTTGCTTTCATCTTAAAAAAAATAATTTCGGCAAAGTACCTTTTAAAATGTCACATAAATGTCATTTAAGGTATGAGTGGTATAATAAAAGGAGAAAATAAGCAGCTATTAACAGATAGTTAGCTAAACAGTTGCATATTGATGAAAATATGTACCATTCCGGTGATAAAACCTATGGCTGCCCCCATTAACTGTATTTTAAGCAATTGTTTGTTTGCCGATTTGTAGATCACCGCCTCAATTTTGGCAATGGGAAATCGGGCAATTTTTTCAGAAACTTCCTTTTCAATGTCAAATTCTTTTTCCAGGTTGGTAATATAACTCTTCATTAAAACCGGAAACAGGGTTTCCAACTCTGTTAAAAATGCCGTTTTAAGTTGATTGATCGTTTTATCACCCATTAACATAGACAACATCGGAAAAGTTTCTTTTAACCGTACCCGTAAAAAGCTATCTATATGCGTTTCAATCTCGGGTTTCAGCTTAATAAAATTATCAGGATCAGTAACTTTTTGCTGCAGGGCATCAAACGAAAATAATTGTGTGCTCACCAGTGTGCCAATTTTTTCGGCGATCAACTGCTGGTTAGCAGGAAGAATACCCTGGATGTTAAAACCGGCAATAGCAATAGGTTTCAGGGGTCTAAATAAAATTTTAACGGTAAGCCATATTACAAACCATCCGGTAAAGCTGGACAGAATAAGCGGCAACATGCATTGCAATAATGTCATTAAAATCTGTTTGGGTTTGCAAAGTAAGTGATTAATGCAGGCAGCTCAAAATGTATTTTGATGAAGAACTGTTTTTCTTTATTTTTGCAAACTGTTAAATGGTAGTCGTAGCTCAGTTGGTTAGAGCATCAGATTGTGATTCTGAGGGTCGGGGGTTCGAGCCCCCTCGATTACCCTGTTAGTTCTCTCCCGGCATCCGCCGGGAGATTTTTTTTTGGAATGGATTTTGACCTCTTTATCATGATGAAGTAAGTGAATTTATCAGTGGGCAGTTGGCAGTTTGCAATCCTGGAAAATTTATTGCATTTGCTTATTGCGCATTGCCTGCTGCCCACTTTGTTTTACCAACT
>JANOUJ010000391.1:0-2312 GCA_031416815.1 Chitinophagaceae bacterium | reverse complement strand
GAGGATTTTGCATGTGATATATACACACGGCGTTGGAGGAGCTGAAAAATACCTGAAGCATTTGCTGCCCGGGTTGAAAGCATATGGAATTGACTGTGACCTGATCGTTGTATGTACAAAAAAAGCAGAAAGTACCTTTGCAGCTTATTGTAATGCGGTAAATGATTTGGGTGTAAAAACAACTTTATTTGTTGCAGAAAAGTATGGTATTCTGGCTACTGCAAAAAAGATAAACAATTATTTAAAGGTTGAAAACATCAATATTCTACATACACACCTCTTTCATGCCGACCTCATGGCGGCTGTTTTAAAAACATTTTTCAATAAAAACATCCGCATCATTTCAACAAAGCATGGTTACCAGGAAAAAGTGCTTCAGCAATATGATCCTATAAACTATAAAAAACCAAATGATGTTTACTATCATTTAACCAAATACATTTTAAGGAAGATCGATATCAATATCGCCGTATCTAAAGCGATGGCTGATCTGTATTTTAACTTAGGGTTGAGTAAAGTACATTTTCCATACATCCATCATGGCATAACCTTTCCGGAATTTGATAAATCAAAAAATGAAAATTTTCGTAAGGCTAATTATCAATTGATCACCGTAGGGCGTATTGAAATTATTAAAGGCCATCATTTTTTAATTGATGCAATGCCGGCCATACTGGAGGCGTTTCCACAAACAAAATTGTTGATCCTTGGTGATGGCACTGAAAAGGCAAGTTGTGAGGAACAGGTAAAAAAAGCGGGTCTTCAAAGCCATGTGGAATTTATGGGTTTTGTGCAACAGCCCTATGAATATATCAGCAATTCTGATATTGTTATTCAGCCTTCTTTTTTTGAGTCTTTTGGCTTGGTATTTATTGAAGGCCTTGCTTTAAAAACGCCCATCATAGCTTTTGATGTGCCGGCTGGTAACGAGATCCTGGAAAATGATAAAACCGCATTACTTGTAAATAAAGGTGACAGCATAGCGTTGGCCGAAAAAATTATTTATCTGCTTCAAAATCCAGCGGTTGCAAAAGAGATCGCAGAAAATGCGTATGAAAAGTATAAGCGTGAATTTACCACCGAAGCCATGGTAAAGAAAATGGCAGCCTGGTATAAAAGCCTTTCTTTATAATTTCTTTCCAACGGCGTGCCAGAAGGCCGATCGTTCACCAAACCTTATATCTGTTAAGCCGGCTTCTGTCATCATTGCTTCAACTTCTGGTTTTAAAAAACGTTGTTCCAGCCTGGTTCCAAACCTGTCGAGGCAATCATTTCTAAGATTGTAGAACGGTTTATTGTAGTATGGTTCCAAAGGAATCTTTTTAGCAAGGTTATGTAAATTCATCTTGTGTAATAAGCCTGCAAACCTCGATAAAGGCCAGTAAATTAAAACCGCCAACACGTCGCAGGTAAATCTTTTTAATCCTTGTGGCAAACGGGATATGATCTTTCGTAATGCATCGGATAGATAAAAGATCGATTTAAAAATGATACCCCTGTTATCAAAACGGTAATAGAGGTAAACATAAAAATGACCGCCTTTCTTTATTTTTTTAACACAACTGATCAATGCTTTTTTTGTGTCCGGAATATGGTGCAGCACACCGATGCTCATGCCAAAATCAAATGTTTCATCATCCCAGGGAATGGTATCAACACTGGCTTTAGTAATCCGTACATTATTTTTTTGTCCCAGCATTTTATCAGCTACAAATACGGCATCGCTTGGGTCGATGGCTTCAATAAAAGCAGCTTTGTCAATAAAGTAATCAGTCCAGCGGCCGCTCCCACAGCCAATATCGATCATATATGTATCCTTGTTTACGATCGTTTCATCTATGATATCAAAATATTCCTTGCGTAGCTCTTTTACACTTTCATCGGTATGTACATCAAATTTTTTCCATTCTTCGCCAAAATCATTAACAACGCCTGCATCTATATTTTCAGTTCCGTCGAGTGTAGTAAAAACCTCGATCGGTTTATTGGTTGCGGGTAAGGTTTGCAGCGAAGGTTTATTATAAGGTGTCATCATGTTAAAAATAATTTTATCGCACACTGCCAGTTAAATATTGCCACAAAGTAGGCTGATAATACATGTTGCCTTTTTCAGTATGTTTTTTTGTTTCATAATTGCCGGATATCATGTTAGCCAATACTTCCTTTAACGCTTCAATTCCAATTGCAGCCTGCAATACAGGATAAGTTGCAAAATTATCCAGTTTATCGGGTTTAATGAACACCTGCTTGATTACTGCTCCTGTATCAACTCCTGCATCAATTAAGTGAATCGTTGTGCCAAAATTTTTAAT
>JANOUJ010000390.1:0-13361 GCA_031416815.1 Chitinophagaceae bacterium | reverse complement strand
AACCGTTTTTCCATTCAAATCAAAACCTGTCAGCCTTTCCAGCGAAAAATTACCCTCCTTTACCCGGTTATATGCCTTATGTGTTTTTCGGTCAAGGGTTAATATCAGCGCCACGGCATGTTCTGCAACTGCATGTGGCGAATAAGCCGGTACCCTTACTATTGAAATATTATTTGATTTGGCTGCAGTAAGATCAACATTATTAAAACCGGTACACCGAAGTGCTGCCAGTTTTATTCCCGATGTTGACAACGCTTTTAATACCGGTTCATTCAACTTATCATTTACAAATACACAAACAGCATTACACCCGTTGGCAAGGTTAGTGGTTTGTGCATTCAGGGGTGCTTCAAAATATATTATTTCGTGCCCGGCAAGGTATCGGTTAAAAAATTCCCTGTCGTATATTTTAGCGGAGAAGAAAGCAATTTTCATATCCAAAGATAGACTTAAGTCAGCCGGGCGGTTTAACTATAACAAAACCGTTAATGCAATATCTTATCTTTGCACCCAATTTATAATTTATATGTTCAATAAAAGAGTCCGGATCAAAGACCTGTTGGCAAGCGATAAAGCTAATTACGAAGCAACTGTAATGGGATGGGTACGCACATTCCGCAACAACCAGTTTATTGCCTTAAACGATGGCAGCACCAATAATAATGTACAGATAGTAGCCACACTCGGCCAGTTTGACGAAGCTTTGTTAAAGCGCCTTACGACCGGTGCCTGTGTAAAAGCAACAGGCGAAGTGATCCCTTCTTTAGGCAAGGGACAAAAAATAGAACTGAAAGCTACAACCATAGAAATACTGGGCGATAGTGATGCGGAAACATTTCCGATGCAACCCAAAAAACATAGCCTGGAGTTTTTAAGAGAGAATGCACACATGCGTTTCAGGACAAATACATTTGGTTCTGTATTTCGTGTTCGTCATGCTTTGGCCTTTGCTATTCATAAATTTTTTTATGATAAAGGATTTCTTTATTTGCATACACCCATCATTACCGCCAGTGATGCCGAAGGTGCAGGAGAAATGTTTAAAGTAACAGCTTTACCATTGGATGGAACGGCAGCAAAAAATGAAGATGGATCAATAAATTTTAAGGAAGATTTTTTTGGGCGCAGTACCAACCTTACTGTAAGTGGGCAATTGGAAGGGGAGCTTGCAGCAACCGCCTTAAGTGATATTTATACATTTGGACCAACCTTTCGTGCAGAGAACAGCAATACAACCCGTCACCTGGCGGAATTTTGGATGATAGAGCCTGAAGTTGCATTTAACGACCTGGAAGATAACATGAACCTGGCTGAGGAGTTCATCAAGTATGTGATTAAATATGCAATGGATAATAATAAAGACGACCTGGAGTTTTTAGCGCAGCGGCTGGAGGACGAAGAAAAACAAAAACCTCAAATTGAACGAAGTGAAATGGGCTTGCTGGAGAAATTAAATTTTGTAGTAGATAATGATTTTGAGAGACTGACCTATACTGAAGCCATCGAAATTTTAAAAGAAAGCAATCACAACAAGAAAAAGAAATTTCAGTATTTAATTGAAGGATGGGGAACCGACCTGCAGAGTGAACATGAAAGGTATTTGGTTGAAAAGCATTTTAAGAAGCCGGTGATACTAACTGATTATCCCAAAGAAATAAAAAGCTTTTACATGCGCCAGAACGATGATGGAAAAACCGTGGCGGCGATGGATATCCTTGCCCCGGGCATTGGCGAAATTGTTGGGGGCAGCCAGCGTGAAGAACGTATGGATAAGCTTACGCAGCGCATGCAAGAAATGCATATACCTGCCGAAGAATTGTGGTGGTATTTGGAAACCAGGAAATTTGGCACCTGTCCGCATGCAGGCTTTGGGCTTGGTTTTGAACGCCTGTTGCAATTTGTAACCGGTATGGGAAACATCAGGGATGTAATTCCTTTTCCAAGATATCCGAAGAGTGCGGAGTTTTAACCGATCATTATTTTGACTAACGGATCTCACAGATATTAAAAGCCGAAACGGATTGCTTCGGCTTTTTTTATAAATACCCAACAGCTGGTATAGTAATTACCAATTGTTTTATCAACCTTTGTAAAAAAAGATCATGAAAAAGTATGTCATATTAATCATCTCCCTGTTTTTACTTTCATCAACTGATTCAGTTGCACAAGCCCGTATACTAAAACAGGTTTTGGAATTACAAATGCCTAAAAAGACCGGGGATGAACTTTGCGGTACACGTGGTGGTGGTGTTTGCTGGAACCCCACAACACAAAAATATTATGCTGCATTTTGCGGCAACGCGGGGTTCCCCATGGCCGTATTTACGCCAGCCGGAATAAGAATATCAAGCGATAGCCTTACCACTATGGAAGATATTCGTGGCCTTTGGTTCGACCCGGCCGCGGATAAAATGATGGCAAACACTTATAATGACATTGGCTGGATAAGTTATGACCTGAACAGTGCCGGGATTCCCACACATTACTATTATAAATTCGTGGGCATGAATCAGCCGGATGCACAAAGCGTAGGATCCTATGACGGACGCATGAAAAAAGTTTTATTTCTTAATGCAAGCCAGGTGATGCTGTATGAAAATACAGGTGACATGTTTGCGGATGCAAATGATTCGGTGCGGATACATTGGGGTCGTAAAAAATCAGAAGGCCCCGCCGAAAATGAGCTGGATATTAACTATGATTATAACGGCAATGTAATTGCTACCAATATTAAAGATGCTGAGTTTGGCTTTTTAAATACCGCAAGCAAGCAAATTGAATTATACAGTTTTAAGGAAGGTTACCTCCAAATGACGTTAAAGCTCCCCGAAACAGCTCCTGTAGAGTCTCATTTTAATTTTGCTTACAGCAATGGTGTTTATTGGTTGTTTGACATCGCCAACAGAAAATGGATAGGATATAAGTAAGTTTTTTAAAATTATCATAGAAACATCCACTTTTGCAGGCTAAGTACTTTCTCCTGGTGGATCCCGGCCCTTCAACATTTAAAATCAATGTTGAAGGGTTTTTAGTTATTCAACACTAAAGCAAACATATAAAGCACAGTTACTTAACCTGGGTTCATCCGCCCGTTAAAGTGTCATGAACATTTTGGGGTATGGTTATTGATTATATACACTACACTAAATAAAACAATATGAGCAATCAAAAAAAATTCGGCGTGTGGATGGATAACCATCATGCAACTGTAATAGGCAGCGATAACAGCGAAGCAGGCACCCTGACCGTACTTGCACACGTAACTGGTGAAGAAGGGTCATCAATCAGCGGCAGCGAAAAAAATGAGAATAATCAAAAGCAAATGCTGCAAACAAAGTTCTTCAAAGAAATTGCTACGCACATTGTAAATGCAACACACCTGCATGCGACAGGCACAGGCCAGGTTCAGGAACAGTTTATTCATTACCTGGCAGAAACCCCTCAATTTAAAAACACAAAAACAGAGGATTCTACAGCAAATAAGATGAGTGATGAAAGGCTGGTAGAATTTTTTGCAGAAAAATTAAACTGACGATCACAACCAAATAATTACAAGCCTGATTGACTTAGCCGATCAGGCTTGTTTTGTTTTTTATCTCTTTAATGGCTGCAAACAGTGTATCCAGATCCAGCTGGCTGTTGAATGCATTGATAGCATAGCGGAGGTAAACTGTATCGCCATGGCGCATGACTGGTATCTCAATTTTATAGCTATCAAAAAAATGACGATGTAATTTTTCCGGTTCAGGAGCTTTTATTTCGGCGCTGAAGAGTTGCAAAATGAAATCATCATTGATTGGCGCAAGCGGACCGGCTCCCAACAGTTCGCAAAATGGCACAGCATTCTGTTGCACTAATTTTCTACAATCAGCAGCAACTTGTGGCCAATTATGTGTTTGCATAAATTCTATAGCTGCTGGTATTGTCAAAAATGCAGCGTAATCTCTGGTTCCATTCATTTGATGATGATCAAGAAAAGTTGAATGCGAAGGGAACAATGCATTGTAACCCCAGCTTACAACCAACGGATCTACCATATGCTGCAATTCTTTTTTTACATACAAAAATGAACTGCCCTTGGGTGTCATCATCCATTTGTGGCAGGCACCGGTGTACATATCAAAAGGTGCGTCTTGTAAATTCAGCGGTATCTGACCGGGTGCATGAGCGCCATCAACAAAGGTAAGAATGCCTTTTTCCTTTGCAACAGCACATATTTCTTCAACTGGAAGGCGCAGGCCGGTACTGCTTGTAATGTGGCTGATAAAAACCAGTTTTGTTTTAGAACTTACACTTTTAAAAAAATCTGTTACAAATTCTTCTTTTGATCTGATAGGTAATGTTATAGGCTGCTTTACATAAACTGCCCCTGTCTTTTTACAATAATATTCCCAGGCTTTATCACAGGCTCCATACTCAAGATTGGTGGTCAGTATTTCATCCCCCGGTTTAAGATCAAAACTTTTTGCAACGGCATTTACTGCATACGAAGGATTGGTTATATATACCAGGTCATCTTTATGGCAGTGCATATAATTACCCAACGCCTCTCTTGCTGTTTCCAGGTATTTTAATCCATTGACTGTAATAAATTGTACTGGTTCCTGTTCCAGTTCAAGTTGAAACTCCTGGTATCTTTCAAAAACCGGTTTGGGGCATGCTCCAAAAGAACCAAAATTGAGATAGGTAATATCGTCTCTTAATAAAAATTGTTGTTTAAGATTTTGCATAGCCAAATATAATATCATTTTGTTTTTGGATTTTGTAAATAATATTTTAAATGCGTCAATTGGGTTAACTTTAGGCATGCCGTTTTATAAACTCCTTATCAGTTACCTGCTGACTACCATTGTTTTTTTTGCAGTGGATATGACATGGCTGGGATTTTTAGCAAAAGATATTTATAAAAAATATCTTGGCGGCTTTTTAAGTGATAAGATAAATTGGCCTGCTGCTATAATTTTTTACCTGCTGTTTATAATCGGCATTTTTTACTTTGCCATACTTCCCGCTGTTGAAAAAAATTCACTCACAAAAGCTATCATCAGTGGTGCCCTGTTTGGTTTTTTTACCTATGCCACTTATGACCTTACCAATTTAGCCACCCTAAAAAACTGGCCGCTTCCTATTGTATTTATCGACATCGTGTGGGGTGCTGTTCTCACGTGTATTGTTAGTATAGCCGGTTTTTATATTGTAAAATGGGTTGCTTAAATGTTAACCGCTTTTATACATTGTTCCCTTATCATTTTTATTTATGCAAACATTTGGTTTGCCATATCTGTTTATAAAAAAAGAAATGACGTAGCCGATATTGCATGGGGCATCGGTTACATAATCATCTGTGTTTTTCTTTTTATTACTTATCCAGTTTCGTCGGTTAAAAGAATTTTATACGCCCTTGTTACGCTATGGGGTTTGCGACTGAGTTTGCACATCTACCTAAGAAATAAAAACAAATCAGAAGATTTTCGCTACAAAGTTTGGCGTGACGAATGGGGTAAATCTTTTTACATACGTAGTTATTTACAGGTTTTCTTATTGCAGGGATTTTTTTTACTCCTTATCATATCTCCGGTAATACATGCCGCTATTGAACTACCGGTAAAATGGAGTGTCTTTACCTGGGTTGGTTTATGTTTATGGCTGGTGGGATTTTATTTTCAGGCAATGTCCGATTGGCAACTTGCCAGTTTTAAATCCAACCAAAAAAACAAAGGCTTGATCATACAAACAGGCTTATGGAAATATTCCCGTCACCCGAATTATTTTGGAGAGCTATTAATGTGGTGGGGCATTTTTATTATTACAATACCTTTTGCAAACAGTTTTTATTTTATCATCGGTCCGCTAACGATTACACTCTTACTGGTTTTTGTTTCTGGTATTCCCATGCTGGAAAAAAAATATAAAGGCAATCCTGCTTTTGAAGATTATAAAAAGCGGACCAGCGTGCTCATACCTATGCCTCCCAAATAAAAAATATTAGCATGAGTAGCTTTTCGGTTCAACTTACGCCAATGATCTTTCCATCTACCACATCAATATTATTTGCCTGTGGCATTTTAGGTAGTCCCGGCATACGCACCATTTCGCCGCAAACAGCTACAATAAAACCTGCGCCCTGGTTAATTACCAGGTCATCTACATCAATTTTAAAATCACCTTCAAGGCCGCTTTTTGTGGGGTCGTGTGTAAAAGAGTACTGAGTTTTTGCCATACAAACAGGCAGATGTTCGAGCCCAAGTGTTTTTATTTTCTTTATCATGTCCTGTGCTTTTTTATAAAGCACAACATCAGTAGCACCATAAATGGTGGTTGCTATTTTACGGATCTTGGTTTCAATATCATCGATTAGTTCGTAGGTATGTTGTATGGGTGGCGATGGGTCCTCACAAATATCTACCACAGCCTGCGCCATTTCCAAAGCACCTTCGCCGCCGTGTGTAAAACCATCGTTTACCGCAAAAGCAACCTCCTTTTCAGCACACCAGTTACGCAGCCAGGCAATTTCTTCCGCCGTATCAAAATGATACCGGTTAAGTACCACCAGCACTTTTTGCTTAAATGATTTAAGGATTGAAATATGTTTTTCAAGATTGCGAACACCTTTTGCCAACACGACGATATCAGGCAGCATCATGGTTTTTGCATCGGCACCACCACTCAATTTCAGTGCCTGGGATGTTGCAACCAATACACTCATAGCCGGTTTCAATCCTGCTTTCCGGCATTTGATATTGAAAAATTTTTCTGCGCCAAGATCAGTTGCAAAACCTGCTTCTGTCACCACATAATCGCCAAACTGCAGCGCTGTCTTGGTTGCCATTAGTGAATTGCAGCCATGGGCAATATTGGCAAAGGGGCCGCCGTGAATCATTGCAGGTGTACCTTCCAGTGTTTGTACCAGGTTGGGTTGAATAGCATCTTTCAGTAAAGCAGTAATTGCCCCTGTTACACCCAGGTCTTTAGTAGTAAAAGGTTCGCCTGCAAAAGTGAAGCCGAGTAAAATGTTATCAATTTTTTTCCGCAGCTCTTCCAATCCTTCAGATAAACAAAGTATTGCCATGATCTCGCTGGCCGGTGTAATTACAAATCCTGTTTCGGAAGGAATACCATTGTTTGGCGTATCCAATGCAGTAACAATTTTACGCAGCACCCGGTCATTCACATCAAGGCAACGTTTCCACAAAACAGTTTTAATGCCTTCAGGTTTTCCGCGGTTGTAAAAGCGAAAATTATCCAGCAATGCTGCCAGGTTATTGTTAGCTGCGGTAATGGCATGAAAGTCGCCGGTGAAATGCAGGTTTATTTCTTCCATAGGTACCACCTGGCTGTAACCGCCGCCCGCCGCACCTCCTTTCATACCAAAGCATGGGCCAAGTGAGGGTTCACGCAAGGCAAGTACTACTTTCTTGTTCAATTTATTTAAACCATCGGCAAGGCCTACCGAAGTGGTTGTTTTGCCAATGCCTGCTTTGGTGGGTGTAATGGCGGTTACCAAAATCAGTTTTGAATCCGCCACTTTTTCTTCATCAAAATGGCTTATGTCTATCTTAGCTTTATAACGACCATACGGAATCAGCATTTCCATTGGAAGGCCCATCTTCCCGGCTATGGCGGCTATTGGCTGACTGATATTTTCCTGTGCTATTTCATAATCTGATTTCATCGTTTAGATTTTTGTTAAGGGCCTCAATGCAGGTATTAAATGTAAGAAAATTTGCCGGCACAAATATTTATAAAGGAGATGCCCATAGATTTACAGTTATAAATCCACTAACTTACTGAAATGGTTCGCCTTGTTTTAAAGTTATATTGGAAAGTCTTTCGCTGGAAAATTTCAGGCACCTTTCCATACCAATATAAAAAAATAGTATTGGCCGTTGCACCACATACACATTGGGTTGATGTGATGACAGGCTTTGTTGCACGACAGGCACTGCACATTGAGCACGCAAAATTTTTAGCTAAAAAAGAATTATTTGTATGGCCGCTTGGCTGGATACTACGAAAAATGGGCGGTACACCGGTTGACCGATTTGCAAAAAAGGGAATGGTAGATCAGGTTGTTGCATTATTTAATGCCCATGAAACTTTCATGTTGGGCATTTCTCCTGAAGGCACCCGTAAAAGAGTGGATACTTTACGTACCGGCTTTTACCATATTGCTAAAAAAGCAGGCGTACCCATTGTGCCAATTGGCTTTGACTATGCAAATAGATGCGTGGTAGTTGGCGAAGCTTTTTTTGCCAGTGATGATGAAGCCGCTGATCTAAAAAAGATCATTGCTTTTTATGCAACAATCACAGGACGGAACCCAGAATTGGATCTGCGACACCTGAAAATATAAAATGGCGCTATTTTTGTTTAAGTAATCAAAGCCCTACGTTAGGTCTTATTTATACCATCACTATTAAACTAATTACAATGGCAAAGAAAAAAATCAATTCCCCAAAAACAGATGAAGAACCCATGCTGGAAAAAATAGCCGGTAAACTTGGCCGCATTACGGGTGAAATAATTGTGGCTAAAAATAATTTGGTTGATAAAGCTGGCGGCGCTATTGAAACCGTAAAGGAAAAAATACAGCATATCACTGAAACGAAAGAAACTACCCCCAAAAAAGCGGTAAAGGCTGTAGCAAAGAAAGTGGAGAAAGCTGTAGTAAAAAAAGTTGCTACCGCAAAGAAAGCTGTGAAGGCTACCGTTAAAAAAGTAGAAAAGAAAGCAGCCCCGGTTAAAAAAGCCGTCAAAAAAGCGGTAAAAGAGATAGCCCCCGCAAAGAAAGCTGTGAAAGCCGCGGTGAAGAAAGCCGTAAAGAAAGCAGCGCCCGCTAAGAAGGCGATCAAAAAAGCGGTGAAAAAAGTTTCAGGCAGGAAGTAATGAGATCCTTTGGAGGCTTCTCTAATCCCTGTACAAGATCACACAGCTATATCCTTTAATGATCAATTGCCCACCCGAAGCTGCTGTAACAAACTCATTGTTTAGTATTGCGGTCTTATAACCTACAGTAGTTTCAGGTGGCAGTTTTTGTTCGTCTGCATTTCCGTTAAACCATACTTGTACCTCCTTCCATTTATCTTTAAGGGCAATGCCATTTATACGGTAGCCGATAATACCTGGCGGCGATTGTAAAAATTGCAGGTTATTTTGTATCTGCGCTGTTGTTCGCATGCTGAAAGCAGAGTGTGCTTTGCGTAGGCTGATGAGTTGCTGCACATAATTAAACACATCGTTGTTAATGGTTTTAAGGTTCCAATCAATGGCATTGATGCTGTCTGGCTGGTTATATGAATTTTCACTTCCTTTTTTGCTACGGAGGAATTCAGTACCGGCATGTAAAAAAGAAATGCCCTGGCTGGTAAGCACAATAGATAAGGCCAGCTTGTGCATATTGATACGTTCCGCAACACTTGTTCCCGGTGTACTGATGGCCAGCTTGTCCCAGAGGGTATTATTATCGTGGCACTCGACATAGCTAATAACACTGCCTGGCGAACTTGCATAAGGCGCTTTGCTGTAATTTACTTTTTTATAATTTACCTGTGGGTGTTGCGTGGCCGCTACAATACCAAACCTGATGCTTTCGGCTTTGGACGTATCTCCGCTGGCAAAACCTTTTTCGGCAGCTTCAAACACACTGCCTTTAATGCCATCACGCAGATCATCACTGAACACAGCAATATTATTAAGCTGTGCTGCATATTTTTTTAATGCCCGTTTGTTCTCCAGCAGCGTAGATGCACCGGCTGTCCAGCCCTCGCCATAAATTAAAATACCAGGTTTAATCTTTTTCAGTGCCGATGCAATCATGTTCATGGTTTCAATGTCATGCACACCCATCAGGTCAAATCTAAAACCATCAAGATGGTATTCCTTTACCCAAAACAATACCGACTCGATGATGAACTTACGCATCATGGATTTTTCGCTGGCAGTTTCATTCCCGCAGGCTGTGGCATCGCTGTATTTACCTTCTTTGGTTTTTCGGTAATAGTAATCGGGCACAAGCTGGTTAAAATTACTTTGTTCAGTAACACCGGTATGGTTATAAACTACATCCATCACAACTGCCAATCCCTTTTTATGAAAAGCCTGCACCAATTGTTTCATTTCCTTTATGCGTACGGAACCGTCTGCTGTATTGGAAGCATAAGAACCTTCAGGTGTATTGTAATTTAGCGGATCGTAACCCCAGTTATACTGCGGCTTTTTGGTTTCGCTTTCATCATTAGAATTATAATCGAAAAAGGGCAGCAGGTGAATATGCGTCACGCCAAGCTCTACTAAATGATCAAGGCCGGTAGGCTGGCCGGCTGCATTCTTTGTTCCTGTTTCTGTAAGTCCGGTAAATTTTCCTTTGTTTGTAATGCCACTGCTTACATCAATACTTGCATCCCTCACGTGCAGTTCGTAAATCACGGCATCGGTTGGGCTTTTTAAAACCGGAGACTTATCATTACCCCACCCATAGGGATTCGTTTTTGCCAGGTCAACGATCATTGCACGTTTACCATTAGTGCCAACTGCTTTGGCATAAGGATCTGGTACTTCGTTTAGCCACTTTCCATTGTGCTCAACAGAAAATGTATAATAGGTTCCTGCACGGTCTCCGGAGAGGCTTGTTATCCAGGTGCCTTGTACTGATCTTTTTAATTCAATGGTCCTTGATTTCTCTCCGTTGTGGGAGTGCAGATAAAGGTTTAACCGAACCCTTGAAGCTGTAGGTGCCCAAATACGAAAGCTGGATGCAGCTTTAGAATAAGTCAATCCCAGGTCGTTACCGGTATATGTGGGATAAGTGTTTTCCTGTGCTTTTACCTTCATAATCATAAAAGAAAAGAAACTGATAAGAAAAAATAATTTCATGGTGTAATTATTGATGAACTAAAAGTAAACATATTGTCTTTTAAATCAGTGCTCCAGGTAAAAGAATAACCTTTCAATATTTTACCTATTGCGTATTTTTGAAAAAACGGCCACGATGATATCTTACAACACCAAAGACTGGTTTACGTTCATTTTTAAATTTCATAAGGCTGATACATTCCGTAAGTTGCTTCCCCTTATTTTTGGCATTTGTGTATATGCCGGCATCATTGCCTGGCTGGAACTTTACATCTGGAATCTTGCCGAATCGAGCCATGTAAAAAATATACCGCTCATGCACGGCCTGTTAGGCTTTGCCATTTCCATGTTACTGGTGTTTCGCACCAACACCGCCTACGACCGCTGGTGGGAAGGGCGTAAACTCTGGGGCAACCTGGTAAATAACAGCCGCAACATTGCCATGAAGTTGGCTGCCATATTACCTGCTGATGAAAAAGAACAACGGACCTTCTTTCGTAAAATAATACCGGCGTATGCTTATGCCCTGCACAATCACCTGCACAAGGAACAAACCCGGGTTGAGTTGTTTGAGGGTGAAGAACACAAGGATCTTTTTCATGGTATCGATCATGCAAAACATATTCCCAACCAGGTTGCGTTGCGTATGTATCAGCATGTGCAGCAACTGCACGACGAAAAAAAAATAAGTGGCGAACAATTGTTGTTCTTAAATCCGGAACTTCAATCGTTCACCGATATATGCGGTGCATGCGAACGTATTAAGAACACACCCATTCCTTTTTCGTACAGCGTGTTCATTAAAAAATTCATTTTCTTTTATATCATGACATTGCCTTTTGGTTATGTTTTCCAGCTGGGTTTTTATGTTATTCCTGTTGTAGCTTTTGTGTTTTATGTTCTGGCCAGTCTTGAATTAATTGCCGAAGAAATAGAGGATCCGTTTGGAGGAGATGAAAACGATGTGCCGACAGCTTTGCTGGCAAAAAATATTCACCGGCATGTAGCAGAAATTATCTGATGCCTGCCTGCTCTGATCACTTGTTTAAAAAAAATCAACATGAAAAAACTCTTTTTAGCAGCAACTTTTGCAGCCGGTGTCGCAGCCTGTTTTACAGGTTTATCATTACTTGGTTTTAAAGAAGAGCCTTCAGCACAAACCAATGCTACAGGTTTTTCTCCAATTCCGCCGCCATCTATACCAACAATAATGAGTTTTGCCGGAGAAGCAGTGCCATTACAACGATGGGAGATTCGTGAACAACTTGATCGTGAATTATTATACAATTATTACCAGCCCGGCAACATTTATTACATGCTTAAATTATCTGCCAGGCATTTTCCACAAATAGAAGCGCAACTAAAAGCCAATAATATCCCCGATGATTTTAAATACCTCTGTGTGGCAGAAAGTAATATCCAGAACCTTGTTTCAAAAGTGGGGGCAAGCGGCTTCTGGCAATTTATGAAGAGTACAGCACCCGGTTATAACCTGGAAGTAAGTGCTACAGTAGATGAACGTTATCATGTTGCGAGGTCAACTGATGCAGCATGTGCCTATTTAAAAAGTGCCTACAATAAATTTGGTAACTGGACAGCCGCTGCCGCATCTTATAATTGCGGCATGGGTGGTTACGACGAGCGGGTTACATTTCAGGGAACCGCCAATTATTACGACCTCGTGTTGCCTGACGAAACACAACGATACATATTCCGTATCCTTGCATTTAAACACCTTTTAGGTAATGCAGATTCGTTAGGATTTATATTACCGGCCGGGTCAGGTTATGAACCTATAAAAACAAGAAAAATACTGGTTAGCCAAAGCATTGCAAACCTGTCAACCTTTGCCCGCAATAACGGTAGCAGTTATAAAATATTAAAATGGCTTAATCCCTGGTTAAGGGGCCGGTCGTTAACAGTAAGGCAGGGAAAAATCTATGAGATCGTTTTGCCGGTTGAGTAGTTATTATTTATCACCCATTTAATAATAAGGCCCTGCATGTAAAAACATACAGGGCTTTTGCATTGCTGCAATTCATGGCTGTACTTTATTGGTGTTTGTTAAAACTACGGAAGCAAGCTGGCGGCCTTTGGGCAATTCGGTTGATGAATAATAGATCTTAAAAGTTGTATTGCCGTTCTTTTGCAGGCTGAAAAGATCCTTCATCGTGCAACTCATGTCTCCAACAGGTGTTGGCACATCTGTAAACTTCCACACTTTTACAACATGATCATCTCCATCTTTGATGGTAACGATCCTGTTCTTACCAACCCGGCCGCAATGATGATACCTGAAGGTTAGCTTGTCGGCAGGTTGAGTTTTGCTGAGCTGAAGGACGTTTACTTTATCCATATCGCTGCCAAATTTTTGCAATACGGTTTTGCCGTTTACTAATATCTCAAATCCTTCTCCGCCAAAATTTGTTGTGAAGGAGAAGAGGGTTACCGCAAAGGCTACCACTGCAAATGCTTTACTGATGATCGTTTTCATGACTATACTTTTTTTG
>JANOUJ010000389.1:0-4563 GCA_031416815.1 Chitinophagaceae bacterium | reverse complement strand
TTATAATGTGTTCTTCTTATTGCACTGCGTTGCTGGGAGTGGCGCCTTTTTGGATTTGGCATATCGCTTAATTTTTAATTTTTAATGATTATTTTTTACTTCTTTCTTTTTTTACTTTTTTAAACTGCTCCAGGCCCTTCCACAACTGGTTGGCATTGGTTTGTTCTTCTTTTACTTCCATGGCCTTTAGTTTCTCCAGTACTTCATATTACATTGTGGGCCGCCCATTTCTTCGGTGCTGCACATTTTTTGCAACGGAAAGCTTAACAACACAAATTCATATATCCAGTTACCAACGTCTAAATGACTTTCGTTCCTTAAAATGTAGAACACATCCGGATCTTCTTCCTGGTTGTTCATCTCATCCGGATTTTCAACCAGCTTAACCAACATGTTAAACTCGTCCCAGATGTCCATGGCCAGCGGGTTTCCGCAACGGTCGCAGGTAATATCTGCCTTACCGCCAATTTCAAACTTAAGCAGCATAAAACCGCTTTTTTTATCGAGCTGAAGCTTTATGTTTGCCGTGCAATTGGTAAACTCAGGATCACCTTTTTCAACAAAGAACTGATCATCCACTACGTAATTAAACTCATGAACTCCCGGCTTTAACCCTACAAATGCTATCTCAAATGTCCGTTTACTCGCCATACGTATGGTTTAAAGGACGGCAAAGGTAAGGTAATAATTGCAATTTTTAGGTTCAAAAATAGATTTTATGGCCTTAATACCTATTGATTAATTTTAGGTCGATATGAAAATGACGAAATCGCTTGTTTTTTCACTTGTTTTAGTAGTAATTGCTGTTGTTATACATATTTATTCAAATGATTCCACACGTGTGGAAAACCAATATGCAACGGGTATATATCCCGCTTTTAGCAGGATTTTACGTTACATCTTTGGCTGGCTTCCTTTCAGTATTGGCGATATTGTTTATGCTGTAATCATTGGCTGGATGATATGGAAAATTGTCGTAGCCATTAAAGCCATGTTCAAAAGAAGGGTAACCTTACAAAGTTTTGCCAAGGGTGCCGGCAAAGGCTTGCGAATTTTACTGGTTGTGTATGTCGTTTTCAACTTGTTTTGGGGGATTAACTATAACCGGATAGGTATTGCGGGACAGCTGCAGCTAAAAATGGAAAAGTACAAACCCGAAGATCTGCAAGCGATCAATAAGCTACTAGTTGAAAAAGTAAATGCAGCTAAACAGGTATTGGTAAACCAAAATTTGCAATATCCTTCAAAAAAACAATTATTCTCAAAAGTACAAGAGGCGTATCAGGAAGCAGAAAAGACCTATCCTTTCTTAAAATACAAACCGGTTTCACTAAAGCCATCCATGTGGAGTTGGCTGGGAAATTATATGGGGTTCACCGGTTATTATAACCCATTTACCGGGGAGGCACAGGTAAATACCCTGGTGCCAAAATTTTTGCAGCCTTTTACAAGTTGCCATGAAGTAGCACATCAACTTGGTTATGGTAAAGAGATGGAAGCGAATTTCGTTGCATACCTGTCTGCGACAGCATCAAAGGATACGCTGTTACATTACTCAGTTTACCTGGAGTTGTTTATGTACAGCAACCGAAATCTTTTTCTAACCGATTCTGTTGCAGCAAAAAATTGCAGGGAAAAATTAGCGCCTGCGGTAGTGAATGATTTGAAGGAATGGAGAAAATTCAACCTGAAATACAAAAGTCCGATTGAACCTGTTTTTAGATGGATCTATGGAAAATATTTGAAAGGAAATAAGCAACCACAGGGCGTTTTAAGCTATGATGAGGTAACCGGTTTTATAATAGCCTACTACAAAAAATACGGAAAGATTTAAGAAGGCGATACTGGATACCTGATACTGGTTTGTGCCTGATCTTAAGAGAAGCTATTAAAATTTCATCCTGTTTCCAGTATCCAGTATCCGATATCCAGGATTTAGAATCTCACTTTACTTCTAAAAACAGGATCAGCAAGAAATTGTGCTTCAAAGGCAGGATGCCAATCCTCTAATTTTTTTTCCTCGGAAGGGGCCAGATCCTTAAAGAAAATAGCCGATTCTATCCGGGTTCCATCTTTTTGTGTAAAATAAATAACCCGGGTAAAAATATAAGACGTTTTACCGGTTTTGGCACCGAAGTGTTTATATAGTCTTTGGTTCTCCTTTTTTTCCATCGGTTGTTCCAGCGTTTCTCCAATAGGAAAATAGGCGTCCTCATCAATCACTTCCCGGTTATTTAATGCCTGCGCAATCATAACATATTCTTTTGTAGTGGAAGCAGGCAGGTTGTCATTCCACATTTTCATCAGCCTGGGCGTAAATTTATCTGCCCTGAAAGTTTCTTTATAGCTGCTGTCTTTTTTCAGGTCTACATGATTATAGTAGGCTTCCATGCTGTATTTCTTATCAGAGTATTTACTTAAGGACTTAAGCAATTTGTCTTCTGATGATTTTTTAGGAATATGATATGTGAACAGTGAGCCGGCAAACGGATAAACCGCCGTATGTTGTTTTAATTTAAACGTAGCTATATTTTCTTTCACACTGTCAAAGCCCAGCAGGTCCATTAAATAATCGGCGTTGGTATAACACCCAAAAAGTATCATGCCACGGGCAATATCAACCAATTTTATACTGCCATCTTTTATTTCTTTATGGGCTTTTGCATATTCAAGCCAGGAATTGTATGCTGCGCTATCTATAAGCGGAATGTAAAATCGCTCCAGTTCTTCCAGCGATACAAAGGCATTCTCATTGATCATTTCATGCGTTGATTGCTGGGAAAATTCAATGGCAATTAAAATGCCCACTGTGCTGGCCAGCGGCATCAGTTTGCTTTCATTGAGTCGGGCAATAACTGTATCGTTACGGGTAATATAAACAGAGGAACGTAGCGGATTCGCTTTGATAAAATTATAAAACGAATCAGCCTTAACGGGGTCTAATTGTGCATTGGCGACATGGCCAAATAAAAGCGCTGGTAATAAAATGAATAAGGCAGATCTTTTACAAAGC
Organism: Chitinophagaceae bacterium; assembly: GCA_031416815.1. Classification (GTDB taxonomy): domain Bacteria; phylum Bacteroidota; class Bacteroidia; order Chitinophagales; family Chitinophagaceae; genus Ferruginibacter. Next base: position 1,550 of record JANOUJ010000389.1, on the reverse strand, counting down.
AAAAGCGTTAGTCTCATTATTCTTCGTTTGGTACAGCAAAATACAAATTTTTCGCCTCTAAAACTTATTCTTCCACATCATACTTTCTACAGGTTTATTGTGCTGGCCGCTGTACTTTGCATTTTTTTTCTGGTTGTATTTAACTTCGATTTCGCCATCAACCGGGAAATAGATCAACTGCCCGATGGGCATACCTGCATACACTTTAACCGGTTGTTTAACCGAAATTTCCAAAGTCCAGTTTCCGCAAAAACCTACATCACCTTTACCGGCAGTGGCGTGTATGTCAATACCCAGGCGGCCCGTACTAGATTTTCCCTCCAAAAATGGAACATGCGCATGAGTTTCGGTGTATTCTTCAGTTACACCCAGGTAAAATTCGTGAGGGTATAAAACAATCCCTTCTTCCGGAATATCAAAATGCTCAATGGTATTGTGAGCTTTGGCATCCAGTTCTTTGTTCACATAACGGGCAAGGTGCTTGCCCAAATGCACATCGTAACTGTTACTGCCCAGGCACTCCCTGTCGTAGGGCACAATTTTTATGGTGCCATTTTCAATTTCTTCTAAAATTCTTGTATCACTTAAAATCATGTTTTTATTTTTTTTGTACCTGGCATTTGTACTTTTAGCGTCAGTGTGCAGCCTGTGCTGAACGAAGTGAAGTATCGCACTCTTTTACGTCATACCTTTATTCAGCAATTCAATTCAGGAGCAAATCTAAATTCAACAATCTGCAATCTAAACTCTAAAATTGCTCTAATGCCTTTGGTTTATCAACAAAATATTAACGCAACAACTAAAATTGCTGTGTGGCATATTACCGAGCCCGAAGATTTCTTCCTTGCAGTTGTACCGCTACATCGGGAGATAAGACACTGGCATAAGCGGTTGCAGCATCTTGCAGGCCGGCTTTTGCTGAAAGAAATGTATCCTGATTTTCCGGTTGAACTGATACGGATAGCAGATACTAAAAAACCCTTTTTAGAAAACGAACCCTTTCATTTTTCAATTTCCCATTGTGGCGATTATGCAGCCGCTATGGTAAGTAAAACGCACAGGGTGGGAGTGGATGTGGAATTACTCAGTGAGAAGATCGGGCAGATACAGCATAAGTTTATTTATGAACACGAATTGAAAATGCTCAATACCCAATGCCCAATGCCCAATGACCAATGTCTTACCCTTTGCTGGAGCGTTAAAGAATCGGTTTTTAAATGGTGGGGCAACGGGCAGGTTGATTTTAAAAAAGATATAATTATAAGATCAATAACCGGTTTACCTGAACAAGGTATTGTGCATTGCATTTTTAAAGATCAATCTGAATTGCATGTGCATTACTTGCTTTTCAGCAATAATTTTTTAACATGGGTGTTGACGGATCATTGATCGGTTGTTTCCTCATCCGTTCCATCCAGCAGTGGTATATCAGCAATTGAGGCGCCTGCAATTCCTTTTACGGAACCGTACAAACCGCTGGTGCTGATCAAAACTTTTTCCAGTTGCTTTTCACGTTCCTTCCAAATTTTTTCCATTTGTATGCGCTCTTT
>JANOUJ010000388.1:0-8393 GCA_031416815.1 Chitinophagaceae bacterium | reverse complement strand
AAAAAAGAATTTACCGATCCGCTCAGTAATTTATCAATATACCAGGGAAGGGTTTTAATGAAGTTGATTAACAGGCAAACGGGTAATAACTGCTACGACATCATTAAAGAATATAAAGGCGGCTTTACCGCAAGGTTTTATCAAACCGTGGCCTTCTTTTTTAATAGTAATCTTAAACAATCTTATGATGCCCTTGGTGAAGACCGCGAAATAGAAATGATATTGAAAGAAGTTTGCCGCACCTATGGATTCAGTTATTATTATATGTCTGTTGCTAATTAATCCCGACAGGGTTTTACTCCATCACAAGTACAACCTTTCCCACTCCCAAATGTTATAAATTTACACTTTAGTCTTTTTTGTGTTAATAACTACGTAAATGGTCGCTTTGTAGAGCCATTTCTACATATTAATTGCCCAAAATGAGTTAATTTGCGACCAGAAATTTTTTCAATAAGCATGAAGTTAGATATATTGGCTTTTGGTGTTCACCCTGATGATGTGGAATTGAGTTGTGCAGGCGTACTGCTGGTTGAACAAAAGAATGGCAAAAAGACCGGGATAATCGATTTAACAGAGGGAGAATTAGGTACCAGGGGCTCAGCAGAGACAAGGCAAAAGGAATCTGCAGAAGCCGCCAAAATATTAGGTATCGGGATAAGGGAGAACCTGGGAATGGCAGATGGTTTTTTCCAGAATGATGAAGCACATCAGCGGAAGGTTATTACTGCCATCAGGACTTATCAACCAGATATAATTTTGTGCAATGCTCCTGAAGACAGGCACCCCGATCATGGGCGCTCTTCAAAAATGGTTGCGGATGCTGCTTTTCTTTCTGGCTTAATGAAGATAGAAACAGCATTCAAGGATTCAGTTCAACAGGCATGGAGACCTAAATATGTTTTGCAGTACATTCAGGACCGGTTTTTGAAGCCTGATTTTGTGGTAGATATAACAGACGTGTTTGATCAGAAGATAGAAGCGATCCGGGCATATAGATCCCAGTTTCATGCTGAGGATAATAATGAGGCGAATGAACCGCAAACTTATATATCGACACCTGATTTTTTAGACAGTGTCATTTACAGGCACAAGTGGTTTGGAAAAATGATCGGTGTAAAATATGCAGAAGGATTTATTTCAGAAAAAATGATCGGCCTTAAAAATTTTGATGCGATCATTAAAGAAAATACTTAAATTAAAATTCAATTGTTTAAAATGGTAACTCCAAAATTTTCTAATGTCAACGGCTCCAACTTTCACCAGGAGTTAAAGAGACGTGTAAGCAATTATTTTGCAGAATCAAAAACACCGGCACATGGAGATTTCAGCCTTTATTTTAAAGCTGTATTATTATGGTCGCTGTATATAGCGCTCTATGTTCACGTTGTATTTTTTACGCCACCTAACTGGATAGCCTTATTGGAATGCCTTTTAATGGGTGGTTTAACTGCTGCCATAGGTTTTAATGTAATGCATGATGGCGGCCACGGCAGTTTTAGCAATAGCAAATTATGGAATAAAATTGCGGCATTCTCCGTAAATGCATTGGGTGCAAGCGGGATTATGTGGAACAACAAACACAATATCATTCATCATACATACACCAACATTGATGGTATAGATGATGATATTGAGATCAAACCATTGTTGAGAATGTGTTCTTCACAAAAAAAATATTTTATACACCGCTTTCAGCATATTTATGTTTGGTTTTTATATACCCTCTTATTAATTGTTTGGGTTTTCTTAACTGATTATACAAAATATTTCAAGAAAAAAGTTGGTTCTGTCCCCATTAAAAAAATGAGTGCTTTTGATCATTTCGCTTTCTGGTTCGCAAAAGCGGCATATTATTTTATGATGATCGTATTGCCCATTATGCTGGTCGGATTTTTACCCTGGATGGTCGGATTTTTGACAATTGCCATGTTTGCCGGCCTTGTTTTAAGTATTGTATTTCAACTTGCACATACCGTAGAAGAAACTGCATTCCCTGTTCCTGATGCTGATATTAATACCATTGAAAACGAATGGGCGATTCACCAGGTGGAAACCACAGCTAATTTTGCAACTAAAAACAAATTGATCTCCTGGTTGGTGGGTGGGTTAAATTTTCAGATCGAGCATCACTTGTTTCCCAAAATTTCACATATACACTACCCGGCTATCAGCAAAATAATAAAGCAAACCTGCGCAGAGTACGGTGTAAAATATATTGAGTTCAGAAAAATGCGTCATGCAATAGTTTCTCACTCTGCTCATTTAAGAAATATGGGAAGAGCTTAAACTGCATTTGACTTTTGTATCAGCCTTTTTATTATTTACATTTATAGTAGATGATAAAAAGGCTTTTTAATGCTTCATTTTAAAACACATCAATTATGTCAGCAAAAACCTGGTTAGATAAACACAAAGAAACTTTAACCTATGGCCAACGCATAGCAGACTCAGTTGCCAACGGCATGGGGTCCTGGGGATTCATCATCGGCCAGTCAATATTTGTATTGATCTGGATGGCGCTGAATGTAATAGGTTTAATCCAGCATTGGGATCCCTACCCCTTCATCCTGCTCAATCTTATCTTTTCAACACAAGCTGCTTATGCTGCACCCATTATTATGATGGCACAAAACCGGCAAAGCCAAAGAGACAGGTTGCACGCAGAAGAAGATTACCGTTGTAATGTTGAAGCAAAAAAGGAAATAGAAGCCCTGCAATTGCAGTTAAATAAAATTGAAGCTGAGAAACTCGATGAGATCATGAGGATGTTGAAGGAAATGCAAAAAAGTCATTAGTCAGTAAGTCATTGAAGCATAAAAATGACTAATGACAAATCGCTAATGACTTATTTCATAAATTTGCCCTTCAAAACAAAGATAATGAGCGAAGAAAATCCACGGGATGCTGTGCAAAGCCTCAACTTTATTGAGGAAATTATTGAAGAAGACCTGAGGAACGGCAAATACAAATCTATTCTCACCCGTTTTCCGCCGGAGCCCAATGGCTATCTGCATATCGGACATGCCAAATCCATTTGCCTCAATTTTGGTTTGGGTATAAAATACGGCGGCAAAACCAATCTTCGTTTTGATGACACCAATCCCGTAACAGAAGAAACAGAATATGTTGACAGCATTAAGGAAGATATTAAATGGCTCGGCTTTAACTGGGCTGAAGAATTATATACCTCAGATTATTTTGATACACTTTACAATTATGCTGTTGACCTGATCAACAAAGGCCTTGCGTATGTCGATGATTCCACTGCCGAAGAGATTGCTGCTATGAAAGGCACTCCTACCGAACCCGGTAGAGACAATCAATACCGCGGCAGAACCATTGCAGAGAACCATGCTTTTTTTACCGATATGAAAGCCGGTAAATATAAAGACGGTGAAAAAGTATTGCGGGCAAAAATAGATATGGCACATACCAATATGCTGATGAGAGACCCGATCATCTACCGAATCAAACATGCACACCACCACCGCAGCGGCAATAAGTGGTGCATTTACCCGATGTACGATTTTGCACATGGCCAAAGCGACAGCATTGAAAACATCACGCACTCCATTTGCACATTGGAATTTATTCCTCATCGGGAATTATACGATTGGCTGATTGAAAAACTGGAGATCTTTCCATCGCATCAATATGAGTTTGCAAGGCTTAACATGACTTATACTGTGATGAGCAAAAGAAAATTGTTGCAATTGGTAGATGAAAAACATGTTGACGGTTGGGATGATCCACGCATGCCTACATTGAGTGGTTTTAGAAGAAAAGGATATACACCAGAGAGCATCCGCACTTTCTGCGACAAAATAGGTGTAGCCAAAAGAGAAAATTTTATTGACCTTAGTTTACTGGAATTTTGTTTACGGGAAGACCTGAATCAAAAAGCGTTAAGGGTAATGGCAGTGCTGGATCCGGTAAAACTTATTATTGATAATTATGAAGATGGTAAGGTTGAGGAATTGGAAAGTGAAAATGGCCCTGACGGATCATTGGGAAAAAGATCATTATCATTCAGCAAAGAACTCTGGATAGAACGGGAAGATTTTATGGAGGAGCCCGCAAAAAAATGGTTCAGGCTTGCACCTGGTGCTATGGTACGTTTGAAGAGTGCATACATTGTAAAATGCGAAAGCTTTGTAAAAGATGCCACCGGAAATGTAACCGAAATTCATTGCACCTATATAGCTGAGAGCAAGAGTGGAATTGATACAAGCGGCATCAGTGTAAAAGGAACCATTCATTGGGTTTGTGCAGCAAACGCTGTACCTGCAGAAGTTCGCTTATACGACCGTTTATTTACTGTTGAAAATCCCCTGGGTGAAGAAGGAGATTTTAAAGACACCATTAATCCAAATTCTTTACAGGTAATTACCAGTGCGGTGGTTGAGCCATCACTGAAGGAGGCCAATGCCGAAAGCAGGTATCAGTTTATCCGCAAAGGATATTTCTGTTTAGATAAAGATTCAACAGCCGCTAAATTGGTTTTTAACCGCACGGTTACTTTAAAAGATGCCTGGGCAAAAGAGGTCAAGAAGAATTAAGGCAATCGTAAAACTATTCGCAATTGTACTGTAAGGGTGAGCTTGTAGAACCCGGTGTAGTTATGACAAAATTAAGTTTGATATAGAAACCCGCCTTCGACTAGCTCCCCGAAATAATCGGGACAAGCAGGATGACAACTTCTTATTTTAGGAGGAATAAAATCTACTTCTTATTATCAATTTTTGCATTAGGAAAAGCAGCAGCTATCAGCATTACCACAGTACAACTAAGCATCAGGTAAAGACTGAGCAATTTTTGCGGGCAGTAATTATTGTAACACGATCCAAATAAAATAAAAGTTTTGACGGCATATGCCAATGTAAATGCACATACAAATAGATTCGTTCTTTTTGCCCACACCTTAGGCAACATCATTAAAGCAAATACGGTTACTCCAAAAAAGATCAGGAATTTCCCAGGCTTACCGTAATGATTGTCGTAACTGTAAAAGCCGGTAAATGATTGATTGAGGTCTGCGTGATAAGTCCATGGCAAAAAGCAACTGACAATTAATGTTAAACAAGCGGTAATGCCCAGCCAGTGCAGGTATTTTACAAACATATCTTTTAAATAAAAACGTCATTGCGAACAAAGTGAAAATATCGCTTTTCTGCAATGACGTAAGTAAAGTTTGAGGTCCCGACCGGATTCGAACCGGTGTAGAAGCTTTTGCAGAGCTTTGCCTAGCCACTCGGCTACAGGACCATTTGTTTTTTTGTCCAACAAAACACTTTGAGCTTTGTCTATCCGCCAACAGGCGGATACAGCACCATTATTAAATCAAAACTAAAAATTCAAAAATAAAAAATGAAGACTAATCTTCATTTCATTTTTTATCCCGACTTTTATCGGGACAAAAATAGGTAATTTTAAAGAAAATTGCACAACCTAATTTTTAAACCTAAAAATATGAGCCGGATAGCCGAATCCGAATTGATCATTAATGAACGTGGTGCAGTTTATCATTTAAATTGCCGCCCCGAAGAGATTGCCAATACGATCATTACTGTTGGCGATCCGGACCGTGTTGGTGAAGTAAGCAAACATTTTGATAAGGTAGAACATCAAAACGGGCACAGGGAGTTTGTAACACACACCGGTTATATTGGTAATAAAAGGATCACTTGTGTAAGCACCGGTATTGGCCCCGACAATATTGATATTGTGTTGAACGAGTTGGATGCATTGGTTAATATTGATTTTGAAACAAGGCAGGTAAAAGAAAAGCTCACCCGGCTTAATATTATCCGTTTTGGCACTTCAGGCTCATTACAAAAAGATATACCGATTGACAGTTGTGTCGCCAGTACGCATGGTTTGGGTTTAGATAACCTGATGCATTTTTACCGCCAGGAAAATAATGAAGAAGAAAAACAGATCATCCAGGCTTTTAGCACACACACACAATTAAATTCAGGCAAGGTGTCACCCTACATTACTATGGCAGGCGGTGCATTGATAAAACATTTTACAAAAGGTTATCATCACGGCATTACGGTAACCTGCCCGGGGTTTTATGGCCCGCAGGGGCGGATACTCAGGCTGGGACTGGGATACCCAATGCTAATCGATAACCTCACAAATTTTCAGTTTGGCAATTACCGAATAACTAATTTTGAAATGGAAACATCGGCTATTTATGGATTGGGAAATGCACTGGGGCATCATTGCCTCAGCCTGAGCGCCATTGTTGCCAACCGCATCAGCAAAGAATTTTCGAAAGATGGCGCATTGGCTGTTGAAAATCTTATAAAACAATCTTTACAGGTAATATCAGATTCAAGCATATAAAAGAAATGAGACCATATTTAAAGACTGAAATAGAAATGAAATGATTTAGGCGAACCTGCCTGACGGCAGTCAGGTTCCATGTGGCCAAAATAAAATAATATAAACTCATGAAAGTAGAATTTTATAAATACCAGGGTACGGGCAACGATTTTGTCATTCTCGAAAACAGGGATCGTCAATACGATAAGCTTACACCGCAGCAGGTAAAACATATCTGCAACCGCAGGTTTGGCATAGGTGCCGATGGTTTGATGCTGTTGAATAACCACCCTGAGTTGGATTTTGAGATGATCTATTTTAATGCAGATGGAAACCAAAGCAGTATGTGTGGAAACGGCGGACGTTGCCTGGTACAATTTGCCAAAAACCAGGGCATGCACAAAAGCACGTATCATTTTATGGCGATTGATGGCAAACATGAAGCTGATATTGATATGCGTAGCATTGTCCGGCTGAAAATGCAGGACGTAGATAAAGTAGAATATCATTCCGGACATGCGATTTTGAATACAGGCTCACCCCATTTTGTAAAAATTGCCAATAATGTTGAAGATATTGACGTAGTTGAAACCGGCAGGGATATCCGCTACAGCAAACAGTTTATGGAGGAAGGCATTAATGTGAATTTTGTGGAAGCCACGGATGAAGATGAGATTTTTGTACGTACCTACGAGCGGGGAGTAGAAGATGAAACCCTTAGTTGCGGTACTGGTGTAACCGCATCGGCACTGCTGAATGCACACAACGAAAACGGGTTTAACCGGGTGGAAGTGAAAACACCAGGCGGCCATTTAAGCGTAGAGTTTAATAAAATTGATGATGAACATTTTGATAACATCTGGCTCTGCGGTCCTGCAGAACTGGTTTATAAAGGTGAAATTGAAGTATGACCAAAACTGAGATCATAACTGCTGCTGAAAGTATTTTTGCAGGTTTTTCTGAATCCTGTAACAGTATTGATGAGCTTGCATTTTTTACCAGGTGCAATGAAAAATGGACGGTTGCAGAAAATGTGCAGCATCTTATCATTTCAACCAATACATCCAGCCTTGCCTGGTACTTACCAAAATTTATGGTAAGATGGATTGGCGGTACACCAAATAGAAACTCCAGAACCTATGATGAGTTAAAAGATAAGTACTATAAAAAATTAAGTGATGGTGGGCGTGCCAGTGGTCGGTTTGTTCCAAAACCCATCGAAATAAAATACGGCAAACAAAAACTAATGGATAACTGGAACAACGCCGCCGGAAAATTCACCAGATCCTTAGCGAAAAACAGAACTGAAAAAGATCTTGACGCCTACCTGGTTAAGCATCCGTTGCTTGGCCGCATTACATTACGTGAACTTGGATATTTCACCATCTTTCACACCGAACATCATTTACAGAGCATCCAAAAAATTAATTGAAACCCCATGATCCAATACTTTAAAAATACCGACAAAAAGACAATTGCCGTTGAAAAAGCGGACAAAGCCGTGTGGGTAAATGTTTTGCCACCGCTAAAGCAGGAGGAATTTAATGAGCTGAGCGAAACAATGGACATACCCATTGATTTTTTAAAAGACTCATTGGATATTGATGAACGTAGCCGTTACGAAATTGAAGACGATGTAAAACTTATCGTTATCAAAACACCAACCGAAAACAATTCGTTCAATTTAAGCGATGCATTTTATATCACGATACCGATCTGTATCATCTTAACGCATAACCAAATCGTAACTGTAAACTCATTTGAGAACGAAGCCATCAAAAAATTTCTGAACAGTTTTCAGCACCGTAACCCTGACAGGATGAATATGATGGTGCTTAAGATATTTGAAAAGATAACTTCGAATTTCCAGGATTATTTGAAAGAGATCAATACCCGTCGCAACGGTTTAGAGCAAAAATTGTATGACAGCAACCGCAATGAGGAGTTGCTACAATTGATGCGTATTCAAAAAAGCTTTGTCTATTTTCTTACTGCATTAAGAAGCAACGAATTGCTGATGATGAAGATCAGCCGTACCAATATTTTAAAATTAAATGAAG
>JANOUJ010000387.1:0-1713 GCA_031416815.1 Chitinophagaceae bacterium | reverse complement strand
GGGCATTGCGGCTTTCAACTTTTCGCAAAGCTTTACAGCGTGTAGTATCTTATAAATGAAATATAAATGCCCGGTAAAGATGTTGGGCTGATGTGCAGCGGTTACAGTAAAGCAGTTATCGTTGCTTAATTGCTTTATGTTTAGTTGTTGTTTGCCCGTAGGATTTTGTTCCGCATAATGTTTCTGCAAGTTATCCACCAGTAAGGACCGGTTGGTTTTATAAGCCTTTCTGCTTTCAATGGCCGCTTTTATTCCATCTGTAGAAACCGGGTGGCTATAAAACGGTTTAAGTGCTTCTTCTCCTGATAAATAATCATGTATCATCCTGGAATAAAAACCCGTTTCCCTATAAGCAATAGTAGTAGATGCAGCGTTCATTAAAGCGTTTTAACCTAAGCCAAATTTAAGTAACAAACTTACATTAATCCTTAAAATAAAAGTTGATAGTTCTGTTAATTTAAATCGCAAAGCCTGTGCAATGAACACACATTTTTTTAAAAGCTATTGCATTTCTCATTATTTTTTTCATTTTTTACATACTGAACCAAAATCATTAACCTCAACTTAAGCTTATGTTACGCAATTATGCCTTGCCGGCAATCAGCCTGCTTTCTATTTTTACATTTTCATTTTTTATTTCCTGTAACAATAATGAAAGCACCGGCAACGAAAAAACCAACAATGCAGATTCGGTAAAAAAAGTAATTGAACGGGGCAAATACCTGGCCCATCATGTATCACTATGCATGGATTGCCACAGCCAGCGTGACTTTACACAGTTTTCCGGTCCGCTTAAAGCAGGCACAGAAGGAATTGGCGGAGATGCTTTTAATGATAAGATAGGCGTACCAGGTATCATCTATGCCCGTAACATAACAAGCGATACGGTAAATGGCATTGGCAAATGGACGGATGATGAAATAGCACGGGCAATTACAAGAGGGATAAGTAAAAATGGCGACACCCTTTTCCCCCTGATGCCTTACCCACATTACAATGGAATGAGCAGGGACGATATATATAGCATCATCGCTTATATACGTACCCTAAAACCCTACAGCAATAAAGTGCCTGAAAGAAAATTGATGATACCAATGGCCTTGGCATATCCGCCTTTACAAAGTGCTTCGCCTGAGAGCAATGTAAAACCTGATGTAAGTGATATGGTAAAATACGGTGCTTATATGATGAACAGTGCAGCCTGTATGGATTGCCATACGCCCATGGAAAAAGGGCAATTTGTAATGCCCAAATTTATGGCAGGCGGACGGAAATTTGATATAGGTTTATTTGTAGTTACAACACCTAATATTACTCCCGATAGTGCAACAGGTATTGGCAAATGGAGTGAGGCAATGTTTTTAGAGAAATTTAAATTATACAGGGATAAGGCAACATATTCTTCCAACCCGGGTAAAAATAATACCATTATGCCCTGGAGTATGTATGCCCATATGGATGATTTTGATATAAAAGCAATTTACAGGTACCTGCGTACCATACCGGCTGTAAACAATAAGGTAGATAAATACCCGCTTTAACTTTCAGGTTTAAAGAAAAGGCCCGCTGTTGTGGGCCTTTTCTTTAAACTACTTCTCCTTCAATATCATAATCATATGCTTTCGTAATTTTCACATTCACAAAATCGCCGATCGTTAATTTCCTGGTTGATTGAATAATCACTTCATTATCCACTTCCACACTGTCAAACTC
>JANOUJ010000386.1:0-7581 GCA_031416815.1 Chitinophagaceae bacterium | reverse complement strand
TTTTGTGCTTAAAAGAAAGCACATCTTCTGTTAAACCGGTTTGAGTGCTGTTATTGGTAAACTGGGTTAAATAAGTTGGCTTAAAACTAAAGCTCACAACATCCACACTGTCTACTTTTTCAACACAGCTTTTGCTGGTACTGAATTTACAGAAATCGCACTCGGTTTGTTTTTGCCTGCAATACACATTGCCGCTCACACAAAATTTCAGCTCAAGGTAATTGGCATCCGGGTTATTCTTTTCCACATGGTAGATCAAAATACCGGTATCATCAATGTTCCATTGCGGCTGCTTGCGGTAGCGGTTTATAGAATAGTTTACCGACCCGGGCACTACCCTGTGAACATCCAACAATACATCGAGGTCCTCCTGTAAAAGTGGCTGCCGGTGTGCAATGCTTAGTATATCAAACTGTTGATTCATTGAAAAATTTCAATACAAAGATACGAAAGAATGTTTAAACATTGGAAGTTTTAAGTGTGGGGTTTTGGGTTTGGGGTTCACGAGCATCTAGCGCAAAATCCCTCAGCCATTTTAGGCCTGGCAAACTTAGAAGCAGTTCATAAAAATTCCGGTAATTCGTTGCTATAAACTGGTGGTAACCGGTGCACAAAATCCGCCTAAAATAAACCCTCAATAATTACCTAAAACCCTTGTTTTTTCTTAACTTCGCCTGCCGATAGCTATCGGCATGAATTTTACATATCAAAAGTGATTTAGAACGACAATATGAGCACAGAAACAGCAGCGGTTCCTACTCCGGCCAACACAGGTTATGGCGCAGACAGTATCCAGGTTTTAGAAGGTTTAGAAGCGGTTCGTAAAAGGCCCGCCATGTACATTGGAGATATAGGGGTAAAAGGCCTTCACCACCTCGTTTATGAAGTGGTAGATAACTCCATTGATGAGGCACTTGCCGGACATTGCAAAAACATTACAGTAACCATTAATGAAGATAATTCCATTACCGTAGAGGACGATGGCCGTGGTATTCCAACCGGTATGCATACCAAGGAAAACCGCAGTGCACTTGAAGTGGTAATGACCGTTTTACACGCCGGTGGTAAATTTGATAAAGACTCCTATAAAGTTTCAGGCGGTTTACATGGTGTGGGCGTAAGTTGCGTAAATGCCTTAAGCAGCAAATTACATGTGGTGGTGAACCGAGATGGTAAAAGGTTTGAGCAGGAGTATGCCAAAGGTGTTCCTCAATATACCGTACGGGAAATCGGAAAATCTGATACACACGGAACTACCGTTCAGTTCTGGCCCGATACAAGCATTTTTATAACCAGTGTTTACAATCGTGAAATTTTAGAAGCCCGTTTAAGAGAACTTTCTTTTTTAAACAGAAAAATAACCATACACATCATTGATCTGCGGGAAACAGATGATGACGGTAAAACTTACACTAAAACTTTTTACAGCGAAGGTGGTATTGTTGAGTTTGTAGAGATGCTGGATAAAAATGCAAACCGTAATGCTTTATTACCTACTGTAATTTATTGCGATGGACATGATGTGGCCAGCAATGTAATGGTAGAAGTAGCCATGATATACAACACGGGCTACCAGGAGCACCTTTTTAGCTATGTAAACAATATCAATACGATCGAAGGTGGAACGCATGTGGCTGGCTTCCGTCGTTCCATTACGAGGGTGTTTAAAAGCTATGGCGAAAAAGAAGGCATGTTTGAAAAAGCCAAAGTAGAGATAGAAGGTGATGATTTTCGTGAGGGATTGAGTGCCATTATCTCGGTAAAAGTTCCTGAGCCACAGTTTGAAGGCCAAACCAAAACCAAGTTAGGTAATAATGAAGTGATGGGTGTTGTAGATTCAACCTTAAGCCGCGTTCTATCGGCTTTCCTGGAAGAGAATCCAAAAGATGCAAAGACCATCATACAAAAAGTAATATTGGCAGCACAGGCAAGAGCAGCAGCCAAAAAAGCCCGTGAAATGGTACAGCGTAAAAGCGTACTTACCGGTGGCGGCTTACCCGGCAAATTAGCAGATTGCAGTGAAAAAGATCCGCACCGTTGTGAGTTATACCTGGTGGAAGGAGACTCGGCCGGTGGTACAGCCAAACAAGGTAGAGACAGAAGTTACCAGGCCATACTTCCTTTGCGTGGTAAAATTTTGAACGTAGAGAAAGCCATGGAACATAAAATTTACGATAACGAGGAGATTCGCAATATGTTTACGGCACTGGGTGTAAAGATCGGTACCCCTGAAGATCCCAAAGCGTTGGACCTGTCAAAACTCCGTTATCACAAGCTGATCATTATGACGGATGCTGATGTGGATGGTAGCCATATCGCCACTTTAATTTTAACCTTCATCTTCCGCTATATGAAGGAACTGGTGGAGCAAGGGTTTGTGTTTATTGCACAACCTCCTTTGTATCTGGTTAAAAAAGGAAAGGAACAGGCTTATGCATGGAATGATGAAGAGCGTAAGGCATTGATCAAACTATACGGACAAGGTAAAGATGAAAGCGTAAATACACAGCGTTACAAAGGTTTGGGAGAGATGAATGCAGAGCAGCTTTGGGAAACCACAATGAACCCACTAACCCGTACCTTAAAGCAGGTTACAATTGAAAGCTCTGCAGAAGCAGATCGTGTGTTCAGTATGCTGATGGGAGATGAGGTTCCTCCTCGCCGGGAATTTATTGAAACCCATGCTAAATATGCTAAGATAGATGTGTAATACCATCTTGATTTTATAGTAGTCCGAAGGACTACGTAAAAATCTTAGATGGGATTATGCCGGTTGCAAGCCACAAGGTTTAAAGCTATAAATCGGCATAATAACCGCCTTTTCAAGCTAAAAACAACTTTTTTTAAAATATTTTTTAATATATTTTACCACAATTTTTAAGGGGCCGCAAGCCCCTTTTTTAATAGCAACCAATAGTTGAAAAGAATGATGGTGATTTTAAGCCTTTTATGGGGTAAACTATTGTCTGTTAAGGCTTTTAAACTGAATATGGGATACTTCAAACTAGCTCTTCCGTATTAATTTGCCTGTTTTACGTATAAATATTGAATTATGATTTGGGGATAACACAACAGTTTTACAGTTGATTTCAAGCTAAACCACTACGGGGATTTTTGCCAAAACCAATATATTTAGTAGCTTGTAACCTGAAGCTTACTACTTCAACCCATATTTACTAACCATAAATTCATTTAAAATGTCAAAAATGCTAACAGCCTATTGCATGAAAACAAAGGAAAAAAACGTTCCAATGCAGAATGCAGTAATAACTAAAACTTCCCGAGGTGGCTATATGGCCCAGGGCGATGACGGTAAAGGCAATAAAATGACCACCATGCTTAGCGAGGCCACTGCGCAGCAAGCCGTTAAAGATGGAGTTGCCAAACAAGCCTGGTAAGTTTAAGCTTGAAAAATTCATTAAGGCCGTTCATCGAAAGATGAATGGCCTTTTTATTAGCAGTAATATTCCAAATTATTGTTTAAAAAAGGCGTTAATTTGATAATACTTAACTGCTTTTAATGAAAACGACCGTTTTTATTTTTTTGTTCCTGTCATTGAGCGGGTTAATACATGCCCAGGATAATATCCCCGCTTACGGCAAAATCGATATAACCGATTTGGAAATGCAGGACTGCAGTTTTGACCCCGGGGCGGAAGCGGTAGTTTTACTCGATATCGGTGAAATTGAATTTAACTACATCAATAACACCGGTTGGGTATCAGAAAGCAGTTACCGCATCCAGATCAAAGTATTGAAGGAAAAAGCTGTCGGTAGGAGTGAAATAAAGCTTACGTATTATGCAAAAAATCACCGGGAGGGCATCTCAAATATCAGTGGCGTCTCGTACAATCTGGGCGCAAATGGCAACATAGAGGAATCAAAGCTGGAAAGCAGGAACATATATGACAAAACGATTGACAAGGATTTTTCCGAAGTTTCATTTGCATTACCCAATGTAAAAACGGGGACGGTTTTTGAATATAAGTATAAAATATCCCGCAGGTCCTATAGCTATATTCCTTCCTGGAATTTTCAACAAGGCATACCGGTTAGGTACAGCGCCTATAATGTTATCATACCCGAATATTTTCAATTTACGTTATTGGTGATCAAACGCCAGGAGATGGAAAAGAAAGCCAGCACCGGTATAAAGGAAGGCACCTGGTATATTATGCGTAATATAAAAGGATTGAAAGATGAGCCGTTCAGCTCCGGAAAAATTGATTATGTGCAAAGGATAGATTTTCAACTCTCAAACATAAATGCGCCGGGTTATTATGAAGAAGTAAGAACAACCTGGGCAAAAATAAATGCAGAATTATTGCAAGATGAGGATTTTGGCCTGGCCCTTAAAAAAAATCTGAAAGGTGTAAATGATATTATGACAACAGTGATGTCGATGCCAACAACGGGTGAAAGAATAAGGGCGATCTATAATTATGTGCAGCGTAATATGCAATGGAATGGAGCGTATAGCCTGTATACTTACAATGGAATTAAAGAAGCATGGGATAGAAAGAACGGAAGCATTGCCGATATCAATTTCATTTTAATAAACCTATTGAAGGAAGCTGGTATAGCTGCAAAGCCATTACTCGTAAGTACAAAAGATCATGGCATGGTAAATCCGCTGTACCCTTTTTTAAAGCGTTTTAACGCGGTGCTGGTATATGTAAAAGATGGAGATGCTGCTTATGTGATGAATGCGGCTGATAAATATAATTCTTACAACCTGGTGCCGTACGATGTAATAAATACCAATGCACTTTTGGTTGATAAAGATGTTGATGCGGTGATGCGGTTGGAGGGCCTTGATAAGTATGCCAATAATGTTTTCTTCACCTGTAGTGTGGAGCCAGATGGAAAGATATCCGGCCAGGCAACATTAAAAAGTTTGGGCTATGCCAGAAATTTGCGCCTGAGCACTTTCAAAAGAAATAAGTTAAAAGGAATGATCGAGGACAATGAAGGAATAACGCTGAAGGTTGATTCTTTTTCTGTTAACAACCAGGATAATGAGTTGCTGCCGTTTGAACAGGTTGTAGAATTCAGCGGCAATATGCAGGAAGGGGGAGGTTATTCATTTCTGCCTTACAACCTCTTTACGGGCCTGGGTAAAAATCCTTTTATTGAAGAGAACCGGGTAATGGCGATTGATTTTAATTTTCCTAAAAGTTATGTGATAACCGGCACGTATTACCTGCCCGAGGAGTACCTGGTGAATGAACTTCCTAAAAACACCAGGCTCATTATGCCCGACACCAGTATTATATTAACACGCAAAATGCAGCAGGATGGCAATATCATTTCGTTTAGGGTAACACTTGACTTATTGTATGCCGATTATATTGTGGAAGGATACCCGTATGTAAAAGATTTTTTTAAAAAAATGTATGCTATTCTTGACGAAAGAATTGCGTTGAAGAAAAAATAAACCCAGTGATGAATAAACTTAATACTACGTTGTTTTTTATACTGCTCGGTTTTTGCAGTCATGCCCAGTTAAACATTTATTCTGCACTTACCATTCCAGACTCATTAAAGAAAAATGCCGATGTGGTCATCAGGGAAGAAAGCATTAAGCTTTCCATCAAAGATAAAAATACTGCCTGGTACGATGTGCACCGGGTATTTACCGTTCTTAATGAAAATGCAAAAGCATACCTGTATTTTATTCAGTATTCTGATAAGTTTCATGTACTTGATGAAGCGGAAATAAAAGTGTATGATCTATTGGGGAATAGAAAGAATACCTGGTCGAGAAAGGAAATGAATTCGGGCAAATATGGCGACGAACTGGTTCCGGAAGGTAAATACACTTTTTTTGATGTGAATGCGCCATCGTATCCCATCACTGTTGAATTTAATTATACCATTAAGTTTAAAGGCATATTGGGACTGCCGGCTTATAGAATGCAATCAGCCGGGCAGGCGGTACAGCAATCGGTTTTTGAAGTTGAAGTGCCATCAGACCTGGGAGTAAGGTATAAACTTTTGAATACCGATAAACTACCGGTAATAAATAATAACGGGAATAAAGAAACTTACCATTGGGAAATAAAGGGACAACCTGCCTTTAAATTGGAGAAACACAGCGGCCAGTTTGATAACTATTTGCCGGTTGTTTTACTGGCACCCAATAAATTTCAGTTAGACGAATATGATGGCGATATGACCAGTTGGAAAAATTACGGAATATGGATCAATGATCTGTATGCTAACGTATCGGGCCTGTCAGAAGAAAAAAAGCAATTTTACCGGGATATGGTAAAGCATGCGGTAACAGACAAAGAGAAAGCATCTATACTTTATACTTATTTACAGAACAATATGCGGTACGTAAGTATCCAGTTGGGGATTGGTGGATGGAAACCATTCCCTGCCAGTTTTGTGGATGACAAAAAATATGGCGATTGCAAGGCCTTGAGTAACTATCTGAAATCCACTTTGGATGCAGTTGGCATAAAGTCAAATCTTTTGATAATTTACCGTGATTATAAAGCAAAGAACGTTGATGAAAAATTCCCGATGAACGATTTTAATCATGTAATTCTTTGCATTCCACAACCTACGGATACCATGTGGCTGGAATGCACGAGCACCACATTGCCTTTTGCCAGCCTTGATGAAACAACTTTAAACCGAAAAGCTGTAATGATTACCAGTGGCGGTGGGATATTGGTAAACACCCCTGTAAGCGTTTATAAAAATAATACCGAAACGATACATACTTTAATAGAAGTTAATGAAGATGGTGGGGGAAAAGTTAGAACAATCTATTCGGCAACAGGACAAGAAAGAGAACAATTACTGAACCGTTATCATGATCTGAAGGAAGATGAAAAGAGAAAATATTTTATTACCAATAATGAATGGAAGCAACCAGATAATTTTGAGATCAGTAATTCAAAAACCAAGGCAAATCCTTATCTCGTTTCTGCAACAATGGACTATGAAAAAATATATTCTTTTAACGCAGGCAGTAAACTTTTTTTTGAGCCAAGGCTGTATCCTGTTTTTGATGAAGAAATACCGGAACACGAAAAGCGGGTGAGGGATTATTATTTTACCTGCCCGTACGAGGTTGTTGATTCAACAGTGTATAAATTCCCGGCAGGGTTTAATGCAGAAAATATTCCTAAAAATAAAATGATAGAATTTCCCTTCGCACAATATACCTGTAATTATGGTTGGAACGCCGCTACACGAACGCTCACTTCAATTACATCCCTGCAAATTAAAGAAAGGGTGATTAAAGCAGCTGATTACACCAAACTGCTTGACTTTAAAAAACAGGTAATGGCTGATATGAATGAAAAGATCGTAATGAAAAAATAGCAAATACTTTTCCCGTAAAGCGAGGTCCTTTGCCCGTGTTTTTGGCACAGAAAACGCTTTCATTAAAAGAGTGTCTATCTTATTTACCTCGTATTTATTTTTTTTGATATTGTAATCTGGTCGTCCTATTTTTACCTCAGTACCAGGCAAACCGTAACCAAAACAAACCAGTTGGCACTGTCAGCTATCGACTGCAGGCCCTTATTCAGTAAAATAAATACGTACACGCTATGCTTAAAA
>JANOUJ010000385.1:0-5238 GCA_031416815.1 Chitinophagaceae bacterium | reverse complement strand
TTTTTACTGCAGGCATTTATTGCCGGTAAATTTTGTATGATCACATTTAAATTAATATTTGCCAGTACGATATCGTAAACTTTACCGCCGGCAATGGTTTCATCTTTAATAAGCCGGATATTATTGCAATGATTAG
Source organism: Chitinophagaceae bacterium (assembly GCA_031416815.1). GTDB lineage: Bacteria > Bacteroidota > Bacteroidia > Chitinophagales > Chitinophagaceae > Ferruginibacter. The sequence continues at coordinate 5,102 of JANOUJ010000385.1, read as the reverse complement.
CCGCCGTATTTTCAATGGAATTTGCAATACTCCATTCATCGTGATCGATGGCATCAATTGCAACTGCTCCCATCTTTTCGGCCATTATCGCCAGGACTGCTGTGCCCGTTCCATAATCAACCACAGATCTGCCCGCAAACTCCAACCCTGCCATTTGCCCGATCATCATATAAGTAGTTGCATGATGACCGGTTCCAAAACTCATTTTAGGTGTGATGACAATCTCATGTTTTACATCCTTAATGGATTGATGAAAGTCGGCCCTGATGGCTACAAAATCATTCACTACAATGGGCTCAAAGCTCCGCTCCCACTTAGCATTCCAGTTTTGTTGTGGTACAACCGTTATGGCATAATTAACTGGTACAACTTTCAGTATCTCTTGCAGGCTATCTTCTTCAAAACCCTCTTCCTTAATAAAAGCCAGTAAGGAGTTTTCTGTTTCTTCAAAGCTTTCAAAGCCTGCATCAGCTAATAAAGCAACCAGTATTTCAGCTTCGCCTTCGTTCAACGTTTCAAATTCGATCTGCAGGTAATTCATATTCGTTTTATTAAAAAAACCGTCCCACCAAAGGCAGGACGGCTTATCATTCAATTAAAATAATTAATAAAGCTGATTACTCACCTTGCTGTGGCTTCGGCTGCATTTCAGGCTTTGGCATTAAAGCTTTGCGGCTCAATTTAAACTTACCTGTTTTTTGGTCAACATCCAACAGTTTAACTTTTACCTTATCACCTTCTTTAAAGATACCATCCATAGTTTCTAAACGCTTCCAGCTTATTTCACTGATGTGTAATAAACCTTCCTTTTTAGGTAAGAACTCAACGAACGCACCAAATTCTTTAATGCTCTTCACCGTTCCTTCGTAAGTGTCTCCTACAACCGGTACAGCTACCAATCCATTGATCCAGGCCAAAGCTCTTTCCAGGCTTGCTTTTTCTTTAGAGAAAATGCTAACCTCACCCCTGTTATCTACTTCTTCAATATTTATAGTAGCCCCTGTTTCACGCTGAATTTCCTGTATCACTTTACCACCTGGCCCTATCACCGCTCCAATATATTCTTTGTCAATGATGATCTTAACCATACGTGGTGCATGAGGCTTAACTTCTTCCCTGGCTGCGGGCGTACATGCATACATTGCATCCAGTATGTGCATACGTCCTTTTTTGGCCTGTGCCAAAGCCTGGCGCATAACGTCCATGCTTAGGCCGTCAACTTTAATGTCCATCTGCACACCGCAAATACCATCCCGTGTTCCGGTAACTTTAAAATCCATATCCCCTAAATGATCCTCATCACCCAGGATATCAGTTAAAATAGCAAAGTCATCGCCTTTTTTAATTAGTCCCATGGCAACGCCACTAACATGTTTCTTTAATGGCACACCAGCATCCATTAAAGCGAGTGAACCTGCACAAACTGTGGCCATTGATGATGAACCATTACTTTCCAGGATATCACTTACTACCCTAACGGTATAAGGATAATCACTGCCAGGCATCATTTTCTTCAATGAACGCATGGCAAGGTTACCATGTCCTACTTCCCTGCGTCCAACACCTCTCATCATTTTAACCTCTCCGGTTGAAAAAGGTGGAAAATTATAATGCAAAAAGAAGTTTGTATAATCTGATTTGTTGGCACTTTCTACCAATAACTCATCTAACGGAGTTCCTAAAGTAACTGTTGTAAGTGACTGTGTTTCACCTCTTGTAAACAATGCTGAACCATGGGGAGTTGGTAACGTATCGATCTCCATTTCAAGTTGACGAACATCTTCGGTGCCCCGGCCGTCAAGACGTTTCCTGTCGTTCAGGATCATATCTCTTACTACGTAATATTGCAGATCGCCTGTGTAATGTCCTATCAGCGCTTTGTCCTCATCCGGTAGTTCTGTACCAAGGAAAGCAACTACCTCATCGTGCAATGCTTTAAAGGCATCACTTCTAACGTGCTTACCGGTAAAGGCAGCCGATATAGCGTGCATTTTATCTCTAGCAAAGCCGGTTATTTTATCATTCAGGTCCTCGTTACGGTAAGGTTTTGTATATTCTCTCTTGGTTGTAATGCCTGCCAGTTCTCTTAGTTCCTGTTGGGCTTTTACCTGTAAACGGATAGCGTCATGCCCCATTTCAATTGCCTTGATCAGGTCTTCTTCCTGGCACTCATTACTTTCACCTTCCACCATCATGATGTTTTTGTCTGTAGCTGCGATGATGAATTCAAAATCTGAAGTTGCCAATTGCGTGCGGCTTGGGTTAACGATCATTTCGCCGTTAATTCTTCCGATACGTACTTCAGAGATGATCTCCTGAATGGGAATATCTGAAACAGCCAATGCGGCTGATGCAGCCAAACAGGCCAGTGAATCTGGCATTACTTCATCATCAGATGAAATTAATGACACCAAAACCTGCACTTCGCACAGGTAATCTTCCGGAAATAAAGGCCTTAATGCCCTGTCTATTAATCTTGAAGTTAAAATTTCGTAATCATTTAAGCGTGCTTCTCTTTTAAAGAATGAACCTGGGATACGGCCTGCAGAACCAAATTTTTCCTGGTAATCTACTGATAATGGAAAGAATCCTTGTCCGGGCTTAGGTTCCTTATTTGCAACAACTGTGGCTAATAAAATACAATTGCCCTGGCGAACGGTTACTGAACCATCGGCCTGGCGGGCCATTTTACCTGTTTCGATAGTTACCATACGGCCACCACCTATATCAAATGTGATTGATTTTGGGTTTAATAAAGACATAATTCGAATTGGATTGGTCCCGATGGGCATCAGGAGATGATTAAATGCTGTAAAAAGAATAATTCCCAACTTGAAAAAATAGTTGGGAATTAAAATATTTACATAGTTGGAATAGTTTATTTACGTAAACCTAGTTTCTCAATTAAGGCTCTGTAACCGGTAAGGTCGTGCTTGCTGAGATAGGTCAATAAACGCTTACGCTGTCCTACCATCATCATCAAACCTCTTTGTGAAGAGAAATCTTTTTTGTTACTTTTCAGATGATCTGAAATGTGGTTGATACGCTCAGTCAATAAAGCGATCTGGCCTTCAATTGAGCCTGTGTTGGTAGCTTTTGCTCCAAAACTCGTGAAAATGTCTGCTTTTTTTTCGATTGTTAAATACGGCATCTTTGTTTTTTTAATAACGTCTTTGTTATGTTTCTTTTTTAAATTGGTGGCAAAAGTACATAGAAATATTGATTTTTAAGAGGCATTTTGAGTATTTTTTTTGAATATTGCCATAATATGAATACGTCATTTGCCATAATTGGTTGTGGAAGGATTGCAAAACGGCATGCTGAGCAAATGATCAAACACGGAAACCTGGTGGCGGTTTGTGACATTGTTCCCGAAAAAGCGGATGAAATGGCGGCACTTTATGGTGCAAAAGCCTGGTATTCCATCGACGACTTGTTGCAACAGGAAAAGAACCTGCAGGTGATAAGTATCTGCACCCCAAACGGGCTTCACGCAGAACATGCCATTAGAGCCCTGGAAACCGGCCAACATGTATTGTGCGAAAAACCCTTGTGTATTGATGCTGAAAGCGGTAAAAAAATGATTGCTGCAGCAGAAAAAGCGGGCAAAAAGCTATTTGTAGTTAAACAAAACCGCTATAATCCACCGGTTATTTTTTTAAAGGACCTTATCTTAAACCACCAATTAGGAAAGATTTATAGCTTTCAAATAAATTGCTTTTGGAACAGGCCCCCAGCATATTACACGGATTGGAAAGGCAGCGCAGACCTGGATGGAGGCACCCTTTTTACTCAATTCAGTCATTTTATTGACTTGCTCTATTGGCTGCTGGGAGATGTGGCAAATGTAAAAGCCATTGGTAAAAACTTTGCTCACCCAACCATTGCCTTTGAAGATACCGGGGCCGTACTTTTTGAAATGGAAAATGGAGCCATCGGCTCTTTAAACTATACCGTAAACAGTTTTGAAAAAAATATGGAAGGTTCCATCACAATTTTTGCAGAACATGGAACCATAAAAATTGGCGGACAATACCTGAACGAACTGGAATATTGCCAGGTAGCCGGAATAATGCATCCCGATTTACCGGTTGGAAACCCTGCCAATGGATATGGTTTTTACAAGGGCAGCATGAGTAACCATGACAAAGTATATGAGAATCTGATAATGGCTTTGCAGGATGATACACATCAATTTGCAAATGCCGCAGATGGATTGAAGACGGTGGAAATCATTGAACGAATATATAAAACCCCCTCCGCCCCCTGAAGGGGGAACCGGGAGTTCAAACTTTAAAGAGATCAACTTAGTATAACCCTCTGTTTACCTTATATACAATGCCCGATACAAATACCAACAGCTTTAATTCATCAGATCCTAAAGTTCCTCCGCCAGTCGGCGGAGGCGGAGGGGGTTTTAGTATTGTTTTCACAGTAACTACTGACCTCAGCTATGATCAGCGCATGATACGTATCTGCACCACATTAGCCAATAATGGTTATGAAGTATTGTTGGTTGGCAGAAAACTACGATCATCGATTCCCTTATCTGTTCAACCTTTTAAACAAAAACGAATCCACTGTCTTTTCAAAAAAGGCAAATTATTTTATGCCGAATATAATTTCCGCCTGTTCTTTTACCTGTTATCTAAAAACATGGATTGTATTTGTGCCATTGACCTGGATACCATCCTCCCGTGTTATTTCATCTCGAAAATAAAGAAAACAAAACGGGTTTATGATGCCCATGAACTGTTCTGCGAAATGAAGGAAATCGTGACCCGGCCGGGCATTTATAAGATATGGAAAAAGATTGAACGATATACGGTTCCAAAATTCAGGAATGGTTATACCGTTAACAAGCCCATTGCAGATGAATTCAATAAAAGTACTGAACAAAGCAGGAGCAAATGCGTAATGGTTGGTCAAAGTAAACCAGCGGAGCCTTATTGCCTGGACACGTGCTATTCAACAACACGAATTGTGGTGAACTCCCAGCCCACGGTGTATCAGGAGCCTGACTGCAAATTTCAATTCCTGCTGCAACTGCCTGAAGGGGAGGGTCGCCAGGGCACGGGTGGTTTACGAACAAACGGGATCTA
>JANOUJ010000384.1:0-2079 GCA_031416815.1 Chitinophagaceae bacterium | reverse complement strand
CATCGCCAACAATATCCTTGCGGTAATTTTTTGGAGGGTTAACTTTCGCCGCAGCCTTTCTTTGTTCGCCTTCCATGTATTCAATATAATCCGCCAGGCCGCCAATAAATTCTTTATTGGACTGGTCAAGCATATTGTTTGATTTCATCAGCCCGAATAATTCATTCTTTGCCCTTCGCTCAGCAAAAGATTTTGTTATATAGAGGTCAAGGTCCTTACCGGTAAAAGTATCTTTGCCCATTGCTTTTTTTAAAATACTGTCGCTGCTTAATAATCCGGCATACATTGCCCTTAAAGCCTCTACATCCACATCGGTAACCGCAACTTCCGCATTATCGGTGCCTTTTATCTCCGCCTTCGCTTTCAAAAACATTTCGTATTCGTACAGCTCAGCTTTTGATAAAGTTGACTTGTTAACTTCCTTATTATCCCACTTACTTTTTAAGCCATAATACACACGGCCACGTTCATCACTGTCAACTTTTACATTCCTGCCGTCTTTGCCCCCTAAAAAATTCCAGCCATGCACATCATCAACATAACCGTTGCCATCATCATCCTTGCCGTTACCCGGAGTTTCTTTGGGGTTGTTCCAAAGTACTGGTTTTAAGTCTTCATGCAGGGTGTCGATGCCTGTATCAATTACCGCAACAATTACAGTTTTACTTTTAAGATTTTTACTTTTTAAAAACTCGTAGGCCTTGTTTGCACTAACACCGTTGTAACCATCAGCTTCCTTATCCATCATATGCCAGCTGTTGGGTATTACACTGGTTTGTGCCAAAGCAGACACGCCCGTTATTATTAAGGCAAGAAAAATTTTGGAGAACTTGATCATATCTACATTATTTGTTTCAGGTAAAATTAAATAGTATGCAGTTAACAGCCATACCACTCATCTTTATTTGCAAAATTTTACAAGTTAAATTTAATGCCCTGTGCCAGGGGTAATTTATCCGTGTAGTTGATGGTATTAGTCTGACGACGCATGTACACCTTCCAGGCATCGCTACCGCTTTCACGTCCGCCCCCGGTTTCCTTTTCACCTCCAAAAGCGCCACCGATCTCTGCACCTGATGTGCCGATGTTAACATTGGCAATACCGCAATCGCTGCCCACCTGAGAAAGAAACTGCTCAGCCTGGCGCATATTATTGGTCATGATGGCTGAGGACAACCCTTGCGGCACGCCGTTTTGCAGGGCAATGGCTTCGTCAAGCGTTTTGTATTTCATAAGGTATAGAATAGGAGCAAAGGTTTCGTGTTGTACAATAGCAAAACCGTTCTTTGCTTCGGCTATACATGGTTTCACATAACAGCCGCTTTCGTATCCCTTGCCTTTAAGTACGCTACCTTCTACTACAAACTTACCGCCCTCTTCCTTACATTTTTCAATAGAATCCAGGTACATTTTTACTGCATCTTTATCAATCAGCGGTCCCACATGATTTTTTTCATTCAATGGGTCTCCAATTTTTAGCTGGCCATAGGCATGCACCAGTTTATCTTTAAATTTATTGTATATTTTTTCGTGGATGATGAGCCTGCGGGTGGAAGTGCAACGTTGCCCTGCAGTGCCGACAGCGCCAAAAGCAGCGCCAATTAATGCCATATCCAGGTCTGCATTTTCGGTGATGATGATGGCATTGTTGCCCCCAAGTTCCAATAAACTTCTTCCCAAACGCTGGCCAACAGCCGCAGCAACAGCTTTGCCCATGCGTGTGCTGCCGGTTGCAGACAACAATGGTATCCTGGTATCGTTAGCCATCCATTCGCCTACATTACGGCCACCGGCAATAATACAGGAAACACCTTCGGGCACATTATTTTTTTTGAAAACTGATTGAATAATATTCTGACAGGCAATGGCGCAGAGCGGTGTTTTTTCGCTGGGCTTCCAAACGCACACATCGCCACAAACCCAGGCCAAAGCAGCATTCCAACTCCATACAGCCACCGGGAAATTAAAGGCAGATATTACGCCTACAATACCCAGCGGATGGTACTGCTCATACATGCGGTGGCCGGGCCTTTCGCTATGCATGGTAAGGCCATGCAGCTGGCGGCTGAGGCCAACAGC
>JANOUJ010000383.1:0-4455 GCA_031416815.1 Chitinophagaceae bacterium | reverse complement strand
TCAACCAACGTATACGCTGGGCCAGCAAAGCAGATAAGTATGATGATAAAAGAATTTTTGTTGTGTTGCTGCTGGTATATTTAGTAAACCTTTTGTTGGTAGTGCTGCCGGTAATTGCGGTATTTTATAATGTTCAATATTCAATGTTCAACGTTCAATATTCAATTTGGACAGTATGGTTATTGTTACTGCTATTAAAGACAATCACTGAGCTCATCTTTTTAATGCCCGTTTCAAAATTCTTTGGCAAGCAGCAAATGCTTTGGATGTTTCCGCTCATGCAGCCCTTTCACATTATATATACCGTTATTGCCGGCTGGCTGGGCAAGTTCGGCAGTTATAGCTGGAAAGAAAGAAAAGTGAAATAAAACACATGAAATTGTAAATTACAGCATGTCCCAAAAAGAATTTTCTTTTAAAGCCCGGATGTGGAAACGCCTCAAAAAAAACAAGAGCGCCATGTTTGGATTGATGATTATTGTACTGGCTGTGCTCCTTTCGGTTTTTGGGTATGTTGTAGCGCCAGACAATTCCCCCAATGCCGATCTGCAGACGGTTGAGATACAGGCAAAGAAGCCGGGATATAGCCAACAGTTTTTAAAGCTACCCGGCAATAATAAAGTAGCCGGTACCTGGCTGAATCATTTTATCAGCGGCAAAAAAAATAATTTTCAGTTAATTCCTATAAAAGGTTACCGCATACACGGTGATAGTCTTTTAGTAAATAAATTTATTGATGATGATACAACGGTGGTTCAATATTATTCCATCAATCAATTAACTTTTAATCAGCCTTCAAACATTCAGCAAAACTTCATCACCAAAAAATATTGGCTGGGTACCGATAAATTTGGCAGGGATATTTTAAGCCGCCTCATTATTGGCACAAGGGTTAGCCTGGCTGTGGGTTTAATTGCAGTACTCATCTCTTTAACACTCGGTATTATTTTGGGCGCATTGGCAGGTTACTACCGCGGCTGGGTTGATGAAGTAATTATGTGGCTGGTAAATGTTACCTGGAGCATTCCTACGCTGCTGTTGGTTTTTGCAATCACGATGGCGATGGGTAAAGGTTTTTGGCAAATATTTATTGCAGTTGGCCTAACCATGTGGGTGAGTGTGGCCCGTCTCATACGTGGACAAGTGATGGCCATCAAAGAAATGGAATATATACAGGCCGCACGGGCATTGGGATTAAGGGACAGCCGCATCATTCTACGCCACATTTTACCAAACATACTTGGGCCCGTAATGGTTATTGCGGCCAGTAATTTTGCAACTGCCATTATTGTTGAAGCCGGCTTAAGTTTTTTGGGCATCGGCATTCAGCCTCCGCAACCCAGTTGGGGTTTGATGATAAAGGAGAATTACAATTTTATTATTACGCACAACCCCTTGCTGGCCCTTGTTCCGGGCTTTGCTATCATGTTGCTGGTGCTTGCTTTTAATTTATTGGGAAATGGATTGAGAGATGCGGTGGATGTTAAAAGCTAAAACCCCCTCCGCCCCCTGAAGGGGGAACTTTTGCAGTATAATAAATCACAGGGCATTATTTTTAAAAAGCAGTTTAAAATATCAGACTCTAAATTCCCCCTTCAGGGGGTTAGGGGGTTTCCGCTGGTGCCACCTGCACATTCCTGTTAAATCCTTCTTCCAGAGAAATAAAAGTTTCTGTTCTGTCGATGCCTTTTATTTTCTGCAGTTCATCATGTAAAACAAAACGAAGCTGGTTGATGTCTTTACAAATGATCTCAATGAACATGCTGTAGTTACCGGTAATATAATTCAGTCGTACGATCTCCGGAATATTCATCAGCTCTTTTGCAACAGCATCATACATGGAACTTTTTTCAAGATAAATACCAACAAAGGCTGTAATATCATATCCCAGTTGCTTAATATCTACATCCATTTTATTGCCTTTTACAATACCAAATTCCTGTAGCTTTTTTATGCGTACATGAATGGTACCGCCACTTACAAAAAGTTTTTTGCCCAGTTCGGCATAAGATATTTCAGAAGTCTCCATCATTTCATGAATGATCTGCAGATCGAGTTTGTCAAGATTTAATTTAGCCGCCATTATTCAATATGTTTTTAAATGATATTCAAATCAATAAGCAAATATTTGAATTATTTCTATAATTTCCAAATATTTAATAAAATATATTAAACGTACGGGCATTTACCTTAGTTTTGTGTTATCAAACATTCCGGTAAAGATCGGATCAAAAATGTGGGGTGATGAAATTTTTGGCAGACATGCCCCCTTGTCTCGGGGGTGAGGATAACAGGATAAACGTAGCATAGAGCCGTTTTGTCCGCCGCACGGCGGATGACTCGACCGGGGTCGACCACCGAACTTTGTACTACAGCTAACTGCCTCGTGAAGGTTCGATCCCTTCCCCTACAGCGCTTTAAAATGCCTTCGTTGAAAAACGGGGGCTTTTTTATGTGATGAAATTTTTGGCAGCGACCCCCTTGTCTCGCGGGTGAGGATAACAGGATAAACGTAGCATAGAGCCGTTTTATCCGCCGCAAGGCGGATGACTCGACCGGGGTTGACCACCGAACTTTGTATCCCGATAGATATCGGGACTAACTGCCTCGTGAAGGTTCCCTGCCTGACTGCGTCAAGCAGACAGGGATCCCTTCCCCTACAGCGCTTTAAAATGCCTTCGTTGAAAAACGGAGGCTTTTTTATTTCCGTACCTACTGCAAAAGTATTTAACATTCTCTTTTTATAATGTTTAACAGATCCTTTTTAAATCAGGTGACATTTATTCCATCTTATTGATGAAAGAAAGACCAATAATTTAAACACTTGAATTATGAAAAAAGATCTACGCCTTACTGCATCGGTTGATGAACCTAAAGCTTTTGAAAATATGAGTGAACAACTTACAATCCCTAGTTCCCATAGGAGTTGTACAAATGTGACGGTGCCTCCTTCATGGCAGGCTATAGATACTTCTTCTCCTGAAATTTATATGAACGTAAGAGGAGAGTCTGACAGGATTATTCTCTTCCGGTTGGCAGATCCTTATTTTTTTCACGAATAATTTCAGCGGCAATACTGACGGCAATTTCCTTAGTTGTTTTGCTGAAGATATTAATGCCAATTGGCGTGTGTAAATTTTGAAATGATTGCGCTGAAAATCCCTCAGCTTCCAGTTCCCGCAGCAGCATTTTTATTTTATGATCGCTTCCCAAAAGCCCGAGATAAAAAAATGATTTGTCCAGCAATTGTTTCAAAACCGTTTTATCTGCACGGTAACCGATCGTCATGATGACTGCATATTCATTTTCAACATTAACAAAGTGGTTGGCAATTGAATCGTAATTCACAATATGTTTTTCATGTGCAAATGAATTTACTGCAATGGTATTCAGTTCAGGTCTATCATCATATAACTTGATATAGAAACCTAAAAAGTTCATTAGTTCCGATAAAGCCAACCCAACATGACCACCGCCAATGATATGTATTACCGGTTGCTGATTGATGGCTTCACTGTAAAGCCAGATGTCATCAGTGTTGTATTGAAGGCCTGTTGTTGCTTCATCAACAAGTTGTAAACCTTTTGGAGAAACTTGAATGTACTTTTTGTCTGCCCGCAGGGCACTGCGTGCAGTTATTATTTTCTCAATGGTGAGTTTATCTGCAATTGTTAAAGGAATGAATGCATTTAACTGGCTACCGCTGCAGATCATTCCTGATTGATTGTTGGCATGTTCTTTATCATGATGTTGCCGCATGAGCAATACGGATTCTTCATTTTGTCCGCAGGACACTGTGTGCTGCATCATGATCTTTGCCTTTTCCACCAGCTTATGCTCCATAATTCCGCCGCCGATCGTTCCGCAAAAATCTCTGTCGGTTGCAACAGCCATTTTAAAACCCTGTCTTCCGGGAGAGCTTCCTTCACTATCCAGCACAAACAATAACATCACTTGTTGGGTGGCAGATAATTTATCAAGTATAAATTTCCATACGTTCATGAAACATTTATTTTCTCAGCTGTTTCCACGGGGTGAGCCATCCGCCGCGGCGGATGACTCACCCTGCTAACTCTTCACTCTGTTTTCTAATATCTTTTTAAAGGAACGCCCTCGTATTTCATCCAATGTTAAACCGGTTACCAAAACTTCTTCTTCGGTAATAGCACCGCTGTTTAATGCACGTAGGAAATAATTCAATAATCCCTGCCCGGTTGCTGCGTCATCAAACACATCGCCAATGAGTGTTGCTCTTGCTGCCTTATCAACAAAGGTTTTCAATCTTTCCACCGCATCATCATAACTCTCTAAAAAGAATGCATACACCGCTGCATAGCGCATAGGAAATTGTGCCGGGTTCAGATCCCAGCCCTGGTAAAAACCATTCCACAAAGAATGGCGGATATGGTCGTAACCTTTTTTCCAGGCACGATGAACGGTATCCCTGTTTTCCTG
>JANOUJ010000382.1:0-4355 GCA_031416815.1 Chitinophagaceae bacterium | reverse complement strand
GCAGGGAGGAGTTTCCTGCCTGAGTTTTACATTAACATACACACTGTCACGATAAGAGACATTGCAACCTGAATTTGACAAACTCCAATGATACCAACCCTTTTGATTGTATTTTATATTTGTAATGTCAATACTGTGGCTCACTGTAGTACCACTTCCCGCAGGGTTGTTATAACTTAACAAGTCATACTCATTAAGCTTTGGAACTTCTAAAGTAATATTATCACCAATAAACGGGGCAGTATCCGTTATGGAAATTTTAAAGTTTAATGGTCTGCAATCATCATTTGTACCTGGTTTTACACATCCGGCAGCACATAAAAAAAGAAAAATTAAACAGGGAAATAACTTTGTTTTCATATTTATTAAGGTAATAATAGCACGCAATATAAATCAAATAAATAGAATTTGGTTGAAAGCTGCAGTGGCTTTTAAAAGAACTGGCCAGGCAATACATTAACCTATTAAGTTGTCTGTATAATTGTGGAAATGCTATTGATGAAAAAGATATAGTAATTCAGGAATAAAAACCGCCAAATCAGATGTGGAACACCTTTTCAATTAAAAAATTTTTCTTGTAAGAAAATAAAATCTTGTCCCTTAAGACGATATAAAATCTTTTAGTCTTTTAAAATCGCGGTCGCTGCCGGATTCGAAAAAGTTTTTTAACGCATGACCCAAGGCCTTAAAAAGTGCGGTTACAGAAAAATGCTGTGTGGTGGTATAGTTTTTCATACGTCGGATTTTACAAATCAAAAGTACAAACGAGTTACACAGATTTCAAGAGCGGTTTTGCTTAATCTTTAAGCATGTAATTTCCGAACAAGTGAGCGTTATTTTACTGCCTCTCTGTTAAAACTACTGCTGAACCTGCGGCTTTTTTTGTAATAACGAATCGGGTAAACATCAGGATTTTGCCTGAGCTTACCAATAAAAATTTTAATTACCTGCACCACTATGTGGCCGGATTTTGCCTGGTATGGGGTTTTGTTCATTGGGAATTGTTTAGTATTAAACTTAACGATGCAGACAAAAAATTATTGTATCCTATAGTGGATTTAAAACCCACGTTAAAAGCTTAATACCAAAGGCTACCTGCCAAGTGAACTTACTTCGGGCAATGGTACAAAGCAGGATCCAACGATCCAGCAAAGAATGGCAATGAAAGCGATGGTTTCCGAAGTAGAAATTTCGATTTGTAAAAACTTTTTCATAATAATGTTTAAGTTAGTGATATAGGATAGACAGGAAGAGAAAGACGAGGTTTAAGACAATTATCGTGTTATTTTTTTACAAGATCTGTAATCCCCTTAGGTCCATGTGTTGCTGATGGGTCATATTAGTACTTATCCCTTAAGTCTTCGTATGTATTTTATCTACATAACAATATAAAAATTTGAAAGTGTTTTTACGATGAAGAAAATGAAGATGAAGGCGCATCTTTTTAACAATGCCCGTGCGGTTTTTTTTCTGGCATTGTATTTGGCTTACACAGGTTAACTAAAAAAAATTATATGAAAAAGATGCTGGTTAGTTTGTTGTTAAGCGTGGCAACCATGACAATTGTAAATACATCCCAGGCCCAGGTGAGTGTAAATATCAATACTGGTGTTCAGCCGGCATGGGGCCCTGCAGGGTATAACTATGCTGAATATTATTACATGCCTGATATTGAGACCTATTATTATGTTCCAAGAAAGGAGTTTGCGTACAAATCTGATGATAAGTGGGTCTTTTCGCCCAATTTACCTCAAAGGCATTCGGGTTATGACCTATATGCCGGACACAAAGTAGTTTTAACCACTCCAGATGCGTATAAGAACTTTAACACACATAAAGTGCGTTATGCCAAGTACAAAAACCATAAAGGACAGGTTACACTAAAGGACAAGGGTAATAATGGCAACCATTATGGGCAGTATAAAACTAAAAGCAATAATGGTAAACATAAAGGACAGTATAAAACTAAAAGCAATAATGGTAAGCATAAAGGACATTATCAAAATAAGGGTAAGGCAAATGGAAAAAGCAAGGCCCAGTAATTTTCTTTATACCATAAAAACAAAAGCCACGCTAAAGTGGCTTTTGTTTTTATTGCCGGTCCTGGTTTTAAAGTTAAGTTTGCAGTAATGGATGTACTGCTGGATATATTAAATGAAATGGTAAAGGCACACCCAACTTCAGACTTTATAAACAGCCTGCACCAGCAATATTGTAACCGTGGCGGCCTCAGCAGAAAGCAACTTGAGGGTTTACACAGCAAAGCAAGTAAAACAAATAATATTTCGCAGGGCAGGCTTGCAACACTTGAAGCCATCATTAAAAAGAAACCAACACGAGAAAGAGCGGCTGCAACCATCTCTGCTCCGTTACCGGTAAAAGATGAAGCAGTTGGAAAAATGATCAACGCTATTCTGGATAAATATCCTCAGCACAAAAGATTATTATTCTTAAAATCCAAATTTGATAACAACGAAAATATTGCTGCATTGGAACTTGCAGAGATAGAGAAGTTTAGAAAGTTGTTGCTGAAATAAATACTTATTCCTTTGTAAATACCTGCGCCGCTGCATCATTTTTCAAAAAGATCAACGTAGCCTTTCCTTTATCTTTTAAATAAATCATTTTACGGGATTCGCCTTTTACATTCAACCCGTTGTCAGCTGGCGGTACTGCAGTGAAATTTCCTTTACCGTTTCCTTTTAAGAGCAGCGCCGATGTAGCATCGTACACACCTACAATAACTGAAGGGTCTTCACTATTGCCGCAAACCAATATGTCTTTTATACCATCATTATCCACATCATCAATAACCATATCATTTATCGTTGAGAACTGGGCTTTCTCCGGAAAGGGGGTAAAGCGAAATGTATTATTGCCTTCGTTCATTAAAACACCCGATGCAAAAAAGTTGGTTTTATAAATGTCCATATTTTTTTTCTCTGTTTCGGTGAAAATCTCATCAAGTGTTTTACCCGAATAATCTTTGTAGCGTACAAACTTTTTACGCATGGACGGTACCTGGTCAATCAATTGGTCACGGCTGAACAAGGGATAGCACTTGCCCCATATATAATAGCCCAGTACTGCATCATAACTTCCGTTATTATCAAAATCTTTCGCATAAATGGTGCAGGGCTCATCAATATTGCCTTTTATCAGTGAGTTTAAACCACGGTTGCCCATTACAAAATCCAGCTTGCCGTCATTGTTCAGGTCTTCGCCTTTCATATTATACCACCAGCCGCTCAAAGCATCCATGCTTATGATGGTATCTTTTTGTGAGGGTAAAGTAATATGAACCGAATGTTGTTTTTTTACAAACTGCCCATTTTGATAACTGTATATTTCCAATGGCATCCATTCTCCCGAAATTGATAATTCATATTTTCCATCTCCATCCGCATCCGCCCAAAGCGCCTGGTTAACTATGCCAGGGTTAAGTAATGTTGTTGCAGATTGATTGGTAACATCGGTAAAAATACCTTTGTTGTTTTGTAAAAGCATACTTCTGTCGGCTTTTGGAAACCTGCCGGGTACCACATGCCCGCCCACAAAAAGATCCATGTCTCCGTCACTATCATAATCCAATGCTGTAATACTCGATCCGTTATAACCTTCTGGGGGCAGAGCATTGGCGGCTGCTATAAAATTTCCTTTGCCATCATTTTTATATAGGCGGTCCTGGTATAAAGGATTGCCTGGCGAAAACTCCGCACCACCACTTACAACATATAGATCCATATCGCCATCGCCATCTGCATCAAAAAAAAGAGAGCTCATGTCTTCATGGCTTTTGGCAGCGGTAAACACGGCCTGCTTTTTTTCTGTAAAAGATCCGGTGGCATTTTGAAGCATTAATTTTCCTTCGGCCCCGGCAGCGCCTCCAATGAATATATCCTCCAGTCCATCTCCGTTTACATCTGCTTTGGCATAGTAAGGTCCTTTACGGCTGCACAAATAAGGTATTAGCGGCTCTCTTTTAAAATCTATAAAATCGTTTTCTTTTTGTTTGAAGGATAATTTGCCGGTTTTGCTAACATCAGTAAATTTATATTTTGAAGTTGCAGCAATAGGAGTGCCCATTGGTTTTGCACCAGATTCATAAACGACAAACTCAAGGTCTGCTGAAACATTTTCCAGAATTAGTTTTTTTAATGAAGGGAAAGTAATTTCAACTTTTGGTATTGTTGTTTCTTTTCCGGTGCCAAAATGTAAAAAATGTTCAGATGAAGATAAAAAACCCCTTTGCGGATCGTAATGCTGCAATTGTATTTGCCCGGCCGCATTGGTAAGTTTTACAACAGCTCCATAAACTTCTTCAAACGAATTGCTGTTTTTTAAAAACCTAAACC
>JANOUJ010000381.1:0-2311 GCA_031416815.1 Chitinophagaceae bacterium | reverse complement strand
AAACATTAAGAACTGTTTTTGTATTATTTTTGCCCTCTTCAACTTAAGCTAAAGAAACAAATGAAAGAACTCGTTCTCATTATTGTCTCCTATTTAATCGGCTCTATTCCCACAGCTTTATTGGTCAGTAAACGTTTCTTTGGTATTGATATCCGGGATTATGGCAGCGGGAACATGGGCGCCACTAACACTTTCAGGGTATTGGGCTCACGCTACGGCTCCATGGTGATGGTAATAGATATTTTAAAAGGCATGGCTGCGGTGCTGTTATATAATTTTCTTCCCTTCTACATTAATCATGAACTGGAAAGAACAAACCTAATGCTTGGACTGGGTGTTGCGGCAGTGCTCGGACATATTTTCCCCATATTTGCCAACTTCAGGGGTGGAAAAGGAGTTGCCACCTTATTGGGTATGGTGCTGGCAATACAGCCGGTGGTGGCAGTAAGTTGTATCGGTATTTTTGTGGTAGTGTTATATTTAACCAGGTATGTCTCTTTAAGTTCAATTTTAGCAGCTTTATCACTTCCCGTTTGTGTATTGTGGATATGGAATGAGCATGAGATCCTCTATCGTGTGTTCGCATTAATTGTTGCTGTTCTGGTATTAATTACCCATCAAAAAAATATTGGCCGCATTTTGCGTGGTGTTGAAAGCCGTATTCCATTTTTTAAACACAGGGATAAAAGAAAAACCAGGCAAAACCAGGATTAATTTTCTCACTGCTGTTCTCCGGGGTCCCGTTAAATCAAACTTAATTTTTGCATTATTACTACAAAATAAATAATTGGTACGCCAATTGATTATTCGATATAAATAAACTCAAACTAAAATGAAAAAGATTATTTTTTTTCTGGCAACAATATCCTTTTTTGTTGCCTGCAGTGAAAATGCTATAACAGGCCGTAAACAACTGGCGTTATTTGGCGAGGCAACATTACAGCAACAGGCATTAACGGAATACCAGTCTTTTCTGTCGCAAAATAAAGTGCTGAACAGCGGGTCGAATAGAGATGCTGAGATGGTAAGAAGGGTGGGAACCAGAATTGCCCAGGCCATTACGTCTTATTATACCCAAAAGGGATTGGCTAGTGAACTCAACGGATACAAATGGGAGTTTAACCTGGTAGATTCAAAAGAAGTAAATGCATGGTGTATGCCGGGCGGCAAAGTGGTCGTGTATTCAGGTTTACTGGGTATCACTCAAAATGAAGCAGCGTTAGCAATTGTGATGGGCCATGAAATTACCCATGCGGTAGCGCATCACGGTAATGAGCGTATGAGCCAGGGTGCTGTTGCGCAGGGTTTGGAAATTGTGGGCAATATTGCCACAGCCAATAACCCGAAGTATAATTCTTTATTCACGAGTATATTTGCGCCGGGTGCTCAAATTGCGTTTTTATTGCCTAACTCACGTAACCAGGAGTATGAAGCTGATCGCTATGGTTTAAATTTTGCCGCCATGGCAGGATATAATCCTAGAGAGGCTATTCCTTTCTGGCAAAGGATGGCGGCAGCATCAAACGGACAAAAACCCCCGGAATTTTTATCGACCCATCCGGCAGACGAAAACCGTATAGCTAAATTGAATGAATTTATGCCAGAGGCATTGAGCTATTATAAGCCTCAGGGTAAATAATTTATCCATAAACAAAAAAAACTCCATTTTAAATGGAGTTTTTTTTGTTTATCGCTTTTATCTGTCGCATATTATGTTTAACTTCATAGGCCGATGCAGCGTGAGAACTGTAACAGAACCAACCAAAACTAATTATTAACTGCTAACATAAAATCTTCGCCCATGAAGTAATGTTTACAATTATTTTGTACGTCTTTTTTAATTGTTAATTGCCAAAACATATGAACGCTCCAAACTTGCTTGAAAAACTGCAAATGCAGGATGAGAAAAATCTGTTGATACAAGGCCTTCCTTCATCAATAGAAAAACAATTTTCAAAACTTACATTTTCCAAAAATGTAACTCCGCTGTTAAGAAGCCGAAAGATTGACTTTGCTCTTGTATTCGCTGTGTGTCAACGGCAACTCGTTGATATTTTGAATGACGTTATTCCTGCATTGCAGGAAGATGGCAAACTCTGGATAGCTTATCCCAAACTTACTTCAAAAATTGCCAGCGACCTTAGCCGTGATAAGAACTGGGATTTTGTATCTGACCATGGATATGAAGCTGTGCGGATGATAGCCCTGGACAATGTCTGGAGTGCAGGGCGTTTTAAAAAACAGCACGAAGGTGTAAAAAAAAGCTAACTTCTGCAGCACGAATCCTGCACCCGGCGTAGATTATAAAAAC
>JANOUJ010000380.1:0-4407 GCA_031416815.1 Chitinophagaceae bacterium | reverse complement strand
TGTATGTATCTCATCCATCAGGACGATCTCATACTCCAACCTGCCTGCCGGCAGGCAGGTTTTGCCGAATTCATATTTTGTATCTACCAATATCAAACCTTGTTTTGCAGCAATTTCTTTACCACGTGCAAATAATTGCAGGGCGTACCTACTTAAGATATTCCACTCGGCTTGGGTAGCTAACCCGTTTTCAATAATTTCAGCTGCTGAAATGTCTTCATCATGCCCTTCGCTCGCCTTTGTACTGGGGGTGATGATGGGGCTGGGGAAATAGTCGTTCTCTTTCATTCCCTCGGGCATTTCTGCACCGCATAATATTCTTTCTCCGGTTGCATAGGTCCTCCAGGCATGCCCGGTTAAGTTGCCCCTTACCACCATTTCAATTTTGAAAGGCACACATTTTTTACCGATGCTTACATGAGGAGCTGGAACGGATAAAAGCCAATTGGGGCATATATCTTTGGTGGCGTTTAGCATGTATGCGGCGATCTGGTTTAATACCTGTCCTTTAAACGGAATAGGGCGTGGTAAAATAACGTCGAAAGCTGAAATACGGTTACTGGCAAACATTACTAAATAATTGTTGGAAATTGAGTAAACATCTCTTACTTTGCCGGAGTAAAAACCCGTTTGGTGCTCAAATTTGAAGGATTTCATGCTGCTAAAATACCAACGTCAGTTTTAAATCAATTCAATTGCGCCCAATAAGTTGTTAACAGCCATGGAAAATAAATTTTTCAGGTAGAAATAACAATGCTTAATTTGCTTAATATTTAAAACCAAAAAACGCGATATGAGAAAAGTTACAAGCTATTTGGTTACATTTCTATTGGCTAATATCATCACGATAGGAGCTTTTGCACAAAATGTAACTATCAACGGCAATGTTAGAAACAGCAGTTCAAAGGAAGGATCTGGTGCTGTTTCTGTAATTGTAAAAGGGGAAGACAACGGTACTTTTACCGACGACAAAGGAAATTTCAGGGTTACGGTAAAAAAATTGCCCGTTACCCTTCTGATCTCTTCCGTTGGCTACGAATTACAGGAAGTAACTGTTTCCAACGCCACCAGCCCTGTACAAGTTGAATTTATACCGACCAATGTTTTAGGACAGGAGGTGGTAGTTGCAGCCAACAGGGTTCCCCAAAAAATAATGGAGTCGCCGGTTTCTATTGAAAGGGTGAGTGCTGCCAATATCCGCAATTCACCCGTAAGCAATTACTATGATGTGGTAACCTCTTTAAAAGGGGTTGATGTTACAACTTCTTCATTAACCTTTAAAACACCAACAACCCGTGGCTTTAATGGTAGCGGCAATACACGTTTTAACCAGTTGGTAGATGGAATGGATAACCAGGCACCAGGCCTGAATTTTTCTGTTGCTTCCATCATTGGCTTGAGTGAACTGGATGTTGATAATATGGAGCTGTTATCTGGCGCATCATCTGCATTGTATGGCGCAGGTGGTATGAACGGTACTTTACTGATCAACAGTAAAAATCCTTTTAAATACCAGGGCTTATCTGTATTGGTAAAAGAAGGTATCATGCATGTTGGAGCAAATAGCCAGCGTGCAGCATCTCCTTACCACAACTGGACCATAAGATGGGCCAAAAAAGTTTCAAACAAATTTGCATTTAAAATAAACGCTGAGTTGCTGCAGGCTAAAGACTGGCAGGGACGGGATTACAGGAATTATCAAAGAGCTGCAACGGGTGGAAGTGTAAAAGCGGGTACAAGAGCTTCGGATCCAAATTATGATGGTATAAATGTATATGGTGATGAAACAACTGCTGAAATAAGAAGCGCCGTTTTAAATGCAATTGGTGCTACTGCGGCGCCCTTCCTAAAAAACTTTATTGATACTTTAAACGGTGGTGCAGCCATTAATGTATCCCGTACAGGTTATACCGAAAAAGAAGTTACCAATCCAAATACAGTGAATTTTAAATTGGGAGGATCGCTACATTATAAAGTTACACCACATACCGAAGCTACTTTTGCAGCATATTGGGGAACTGGTAATACCGTATACACAGGCAGTGAAAGGTATTCATTGAAAGATTTTAAAATGGGCCAGTATAAACTTGAGTTTATAAACAGGTATTGGTCTTTAAGGGCATATACAACGCAGGAAAATGCAGGAGAATCTTACAACACAACTGTTGCAACCCGTTTATTTAACGAAAGTTGGAAACCAAGTGGTGGTGCCACAGGATGGTACTCTCAATACTCACAAACTTACCTCGCACTGAGGTTAGCCGGAGCTACGGATGCAGATGCACACACAGGAGCAAGAGCTCAAACAGATATCGGACGCCCCGCTGCCGGTAGTGCTCAATTTACCAAAGCTTATGATTCAATTCGGAAAAAACCTATTAAAACTGGTGGTGCATTGTTATTAGATAGATCAGATCTGTACAGCCTTGAAGGCACTTATAATTTGACTCACTTAACGGGTAAATGGATTGATATGTTGATTGGCGCAAGCTACAAACAATATGTATTGAACTCTGAAGGAACTTTGTTTGCGGATTCAACCGGAACTATCAAAATTTCAGAATACGGAGCTTACATGCAGCTTAGCCGTAAAATTATGGATCGTCTTCACCTTACCGTCTCAGGCAGGTATGATAAGAATGAAAATTTTAAAGGCAGGATAACTCCGAGAGCAACAGCATTGATCAAAATAAAAGAGAATAATAATTTCCGTGTTTCATATCAAACGGCTTACCGTTTCCCGTCAAACCAGCAGCAATACATTAACCTGGGTATAGGTAGTAATGTTTTTTTAATAGGTGGTAATCCAGGGTTTAGGGAGTATTACAACTTTGCAGCCAGACCAACGTACGACTATGATGCATTAAGGAAAGGAAATATTGTGGTATTTACACCACAGAATTTGAAGCCTGAATCTTTATCATCTTTTGAAGCCGGGTTTAAAGGACTGATGATGCAGAGCAAACTATTGATTGATGTTTATGGGTATTATGGAACGTACAAAGATTTCCTTGGCAGAAAAGTTACCGTTCAGCAAAGCGGTGCTGCAATTGCCGTTGGTGATACTTTGAACGGCAGAAGGCTTTCAATTCCTGTTAACTCAACCGACAAGGTTAAAACCTACGGTTTTGGGTTAAGCCTGGATTACAGGTTGCCTTTAAACTTTACCATAGGCGGTAATATTGCTTCTGATGTATTGAAAGATGTACCTACCAATTTTGTGGCTTTTTTCAATGCGCCAAAATACAAGGCCAATGTTAACGTAGGTAATTCAGGTTTTGGGCCCAGCAAACGTTTAGGGTTTAATGTTGCTTATCGTTACCAGGGTGCTTTCCTTTACCAGGGCGATTTTGCAACAGGCAATTTACCGGTTGTTCACACACTGGATGCTCAGGTTAGTTTAAAACTGCCTAAAGCAAATAAATCTGTGATCAAACTGGGTGCAACCAATTTGCTTAACCAGTATTATTATAATGCAATTGGTAATTCACAGATTGGTGGCTTATACTATTTGAGTTTTGGATATAATATTTATTAATCGTTCGGCTTAATTCGTATCAAACAAACAACAACTAAATTTTTAATTATGAAATATATAACCCAAAAGATTAAGATTCATTTCTTGCTGGCGATTACAGCAATGATGTTTATTTTATCTTCTTGTAATAAAGCCCTGGAGCAATTTCCAACTCCTGTTATTGTAGCACCTGCCGGGCTTGCATTGGGCGAGACCATTGCAACCATTGCAGATGATAGTTTGTATTACAGATTTATTGTAAAGTCCGGGCTTTTGGCTACAATAAATAACAAGTCGAACATCTTTACCATGTATGTGCCCAATAATGCAGCTATGAGGCAATTCCTGGTAGCGATTGGTGCTCCTCCCGGCCAACCTGATGCGGTGTATTCAGGATTTATTACTGCTTTCGTGCCTGCTGCAACGGCGGCAAGCATTGTTAGCTATAATATGATACCTCAGTCAATTACAACAGCGAGCATACCAAATACTTTTCCCAATTGGTTTTACCCGACTCATTTAAACCCAACAGGTGCACCTGGGGCACCCGGTTATAATCCATTGGTTAGGTTATTAACTTTCCCCAGCACACGTAACGGCAACTGGATAAATAATATTCCCCTTACCGCAGTAAATACTATTGCTGCAAATGGGGTGATACATACTGCCGCTGCAATGCCGGTTCCTCCTTCAAAAGTTTTGGCTCAAAGAATTTTTGCAGATGCAGATATGACTTATCTGGCAGCGGCTATTCAGCGTGCCGATAGCGGTGTGGCTCCTACAACTTCTGCAAGTCTTGTTTGGGTGATGAGTAATTTTGGTCCAAATATCACGGTATTTGCACCAACAAATCTTGCATTCCAACAATTGCTAACGGCCCAGATAACACA
>JANOUJ010000379.1:0-3312 GCA_031416815.1 Chitinophagaceae bacterium | reverse complement strand
ACGTCGGCTCGTTGATCAAGATCGTGGATGCCTTGCGGACGTAGGTGCGTCAGGCTGCAGGCCGCGAAGACACGCCGAGTGCGGTCTGCATCGACAGCCAATCGGCGAAGACGACGGACGTGGGCGGTGAGCAGCGGGGCTATGACGGCGGCAAGAAAATCAAGATTTAATTTATGAGCAAACAAATCCGTTGCAAAACAATACCATTGTTGCAGAAACCGGTGTAATGACCGTTTCGCAGGATAAAAGATTTTTAGAGTTTAATTTACAGAACGGGTACCGTTACCAGGAGAACGGCACCGTGTACGACAGCACCAATGAATATATACGGCTTGGTTTCACTTCTTTTAAAAAACTATTTGACCTGAGCGCCCTGCAAAAACAAACAACCAACGACAGTATTTACCGCAACAACTTTAAAATGTTAAGTGCAGGGCAGATCAACCGGTCGCTTGATTCGCTTACCAGGATGAAGGATACGGTTACCTCACGCATGTATAGAACCATTGCCCTTACCTTACCTTATGCAGCTTTACAGGATAGTTCAAAAAAGATCATCCCGGCCATACAAACAAAATACAACAGCCTCGATTCTATCATTCCCGATTCTGCCCGTGAGCAGGTTCTGTCCTCAGCCCTAAACCTGGCCAATACTTTAAAATACAATATTCAGAATACGGGTGATGAATTGGAGAACCGTAAAAAAGAAATTCAACACCATTACATTGAATGGCACCGCAAATATTCTTTATCCACGGCCTGTTTTGTGTTGTTTTTTATTGGCGCCCCGCTGGGTTCCATCATTCGCAAAGGCGGGCTGGGCATGCCATTGGTAGTAGCCATCATTTTCTTTTTATTGTTTCACCTGCTGAATATGTTTGGCGAAAAATTCGTAAAGGAAAGCATGCTGCCACCCTTTATCGGTATGTGGCTGGCGGTGATCGTTTTAACACCGGTGGGCATTTTTCTTACTTACAAAGCCATGCACGACTCTCAACTTTTTAATAAGGAATATTATAACCGGATATTTAAAAAAGTAAAATCGTTGTTCAACCGTTCTAAGGCAACATCCATCACCTAAAATATTTGTTATGGCAACCCCACAAAAAACAAACCGCAGAACCTTTATTGGTAAAACAGTAAAAAGCGGTCTGGCCATCGGCGTTGGTTTAAGCGCCGCTGCTCCCCTGTTGCAATCTTTTACAACAAAAGAAAATTACACATCATTGCATTTCAACACTGGTTTCGATCAGCAGCCTTTGCCTTATGCATACAATGCGCTGGAGAATGTAATTGATGCCATGACGATGGAAATACATTACAGCAAACATGCAGCTGCTTACTCAAAAAATGTAAAAGATGCGGCGGCTGCAGAAAAAGTTGATCTTACAAAACCATTGGAAGATGTACTTACCAATATTTCAAAATACAGCGCCAAAATGCGCAATAACGGCGGCGGACATTACAACCATGAAATGTTCTGGCAATGCATGCGCCCAAAAAGAGAGAACCCGCAGGGCCCTGTGGGCAATTCACCAACAGGGAAAATACTGGAAGCCATTGAAAAACAATTACATTCTTTCGATAATTTTAAAAAGCAATTTGAAGAATTTGGCAATACAAGCTTTGGCAGCGGCTGGGCCTGGCTCTATATTAATAAAGAAAATGTATTAACGATCGGCTCCACCATCAACCAGGACAACCCGTTAATGGACGTTGCTGAAATAAAAGGCTATCCCTTACTGGCACTGGATGTTTGGGAGCATGCCTACTATTTAAAATACCAAAACAAACGAGCCGACTATATTGATGCCTGGTGGAACATTGTGAACTGGGATTTTGTGCAGGAGCGGATGCACAGCCATAACATGTAATACTAAATCGTGAGTAGTGAAACGTGAATCGTGAGTTGAAAGAGTCTGCAGAGTGCAAACTCACGTCTCACCATTCACGTCTCACGTTCAAAGCTTCGGTATGACCTTTAAACTTTTTCATGAAAAAACTACTGCTCCCCTTTTTCTTTATTGGCACTATTGCCATGATGGTGGTAATGGCAAAGACCGGCGCCATTTTAAAAACACCCGAAGCGCCCATGGGAATTCTCAACCTTGAGTTTGCTTACAACATATCAAAAACAACACCCATCATCAACTCCTGGGCAAGTATTAGCAATACCGATGTAATAACGGCTGCAAAAAACAATACTTACTGGGATTTTTTATTCCTCTTCTTT
The DNA here is from genome assembly GCA_031416815.1 of Chitinophagaceae bacterium. Classification (GTDB taxonomy): domain Bacteria; phylum Bacteroidota; class Bacteroidia; order Chitinophagales; family Chitinophagaceae; genus Ferruginibacter. The sequence continues at coordinate 1,079 of JANOUJ010000379.1, read as the reverse complement.
TATGCAGGCTTTTTATTTTTAGCCTGTAAAAGAATTGCATCAAAGACCGCAGGCAATTTTTCAAAGGCTGGTAACATCCTTGCCAAAGGCGCTTTGCTGGCTGGCTTGCTGGATGTTATTGAAAACGCAGGTATGCTGTTCACCCTCAGCAACCAGGAGTCAACAGCCATTGCGTTGGGTACAACTGTTATTTCAATAATTAAATGGGTATTGGCCCTGGTAGCCGTGTTGTATGTGCTCACCGGATTACTGGCACTGGCTTTCCGTAAAAATTAGCCGGGAAGACGGAAAGGCGGAAAAATAAAACGTCTAACCGGCTTACCGGCAAAAATCTTCTTCTTGTTCTTTTCTGTGCTTCTGTGTCTCCGTGGCAAACCCCAAGTTGCGAAGCAACTTCCCTTTGTGCCTTCGTGTCTTTGTGGCTAAAATAGTTGCGCAGCAACCCTGCGTAGCAGAAAAAAATCTGTATAAATCCGCTCCAATCCGCGTCATCAGCGATTCTATAAATGGACTCAGCCTTTGTGTTAGACAGAACCAAGTGCGATCCAGCTAATACAAAGGCTGATAAATTGACAATAACAATCTGATGCAAATCTAAACGTGCAGCTACTCAATCCACACATTCATTTCTTAAAATTTTGTGAAAATATTTTACCCCCAAAAAATCCTATTTTCGCTTCGTTCACTTTCAACTATCAACCTACAACTTTTAACTAATGCAAGTTTGGAAAGATTACCAGGAAAAAAATAAAGACCGCTTTTTAAATGAACTGCTCGAACTCCTACGCATTCCCAGCGTTAGCGCCCGCAGTGAGCACAAGCCCGATATGATCGCCTGTGCCGAAGCCGTAAAACAACGCCTGCTGGAAGCCGGTGTAGACAAAGCCGAGATACACCCAACAGCCGGCCACCCCATTGTGTATGCCGAAAAAATAGTGGACCCATCCAAACCAACCGTGCTGGTATATGGCCATTACGATGTACAACCCGCCGATCCATTGGAGCTTTGGAAAAGCGGCCCCTTCGATCCGCAAATTGTTGACGGCAAAATTTTTGCCCGTGGCAGTTGCGATGATAAG
>JANOUJ010000378.1:0-1697 GCA_031416815.1 Chitinophagaceae bacterium | reverse complement strand
AGCAGTGGTTTTTATTACCCGACAGGAATTTTATTGTACTGTGGCTAATTGCAATTATTTTATACCTGGTAGTTGAAAAACCTTTGTATAATGGTTATAGAAAATGGATAAAGAAAACGGCCTGAGTTTTAAAGCTTTTGTTTTTAACAAATGCGTTGTACATTTAAAACTGCAATGCATTATCAATTTCCAAACTTGTTTATGAAACGATTGTTGATCTTTGCTTTATCGGCTTTTCCGGTTTTGGCAAATGCACAAAAAAAAGATAAACTTTATATAGGCCTGCTGGTTCAACCGGAGTTAACATTTTATAAATCCAGCCAGATTGCTGTTTATCCTCCGGCTTATTCAAAATCTTCTTTCAATCTTGGTTTTAATATTTATGGCCAATATCAGATAACAAATCATTTTTCAGCATCGCTTGGATTGGGCTTTATTTCAAGGAAACTAAACACCGAAATGGATGTAGACCAACAACTTTTACCTGACCCCTATTATGACATGGCTGCTTATCTCTATATATCAAAAACACTTTCACAGCGGATACTACAAATTCCTGTTGGCTTAGGATATAACTTTATAAAAACTAAAAAGGCCGATGTATTTGCAAGCCTTACATTCATTCCTAATTATCTTTTAAATACAGAATACGCTAACAAAAACAAGTATCCGGCATTGAAGAAAAATTCCTGGCTGGGCTTTTCATTAAATCCAACTGTAGGACTTGATTATTCTTTGTCCCGAAAAATAAAATTAACCAGTTCCCTTGCTTATTCTGTGGTTAACACAGTTAGAGAAGAAGCATACTCTCGTAAGCATCCGAAAATAAAGCATACCTATTTGCAACTTGGCCTGGGTGCAAAACTCAAATTAAAATAACCCTTCATCTTTTGGGGGCATATTAACTGCAAGCTGTAATTTTCAGTTCAAATACTAAAAACCATTTTCAATTCATTTTCTTTCTACATTTACACTTTCATTGCTCCCCGGATTTGTTTTATTCTAATGCAGAGCCAACTCCACCAGCATCTCAGTAATTAAAAAAAACAAACATGTCGGTACAAAAAGAAATTAAAAAAGTAACCACCCACACTTTGCAAATGATGAAAGCCGGGGGAGAAAAGATCTCCATGATCACTGCTTACGATTTTTCCTTTGCAAAAATTTTTGATACGGCAGGCATTGATATCATTCTCGTTGGCGATAGCGCCAGCAATGTAATGGCCGGCCACGAAACTACGCTTCCGATCACATTAGACCAGATGATATACCATGCACAAAGTGTGGTACGTGGTATCAACCGTTGCCTGGTGGTGGTTGATATGCCCTTCGGCTCTTACCAATCCAATTCAGAAATAGCATTGGCATCTGCTATTAAAATAATGAAAGAAACCGGTGGACATTCTGTAAAATTGGAAGGCGGCGAAGAGGCCGTGGATTCGGTTAAAAAGATCGTAAGTGCCGGTATACCGGTAATGGGGCATTTAGGTTTAACACCGCAAAGCATTTACAAATTTGGTACTTACACCGTAAGGGCCAAAGAAACCGATGAAGCCGCCAAACTAAAAAAAGATGCGCTGCTTTTACAGGAAGCCGGCGCATTTGCCATTGTGCTGGAAAAAATTCCGGCAAAGCTGGCAAAAGAAGTAAGCGAAAGCCTGCACATACCAACCATTGGCATTGGCGCCGGTGGCGCC
>JANOUJ010000377.1:0-2766 GCA_031416815.1 Chitinophagaceae bacterium | reverse complement strand
AGATATTTCTTTTGCCGGTAGTACGGCGCCAGGCAGTTTGGTAGCACAGGTTGTACAACAAGATTTTTTAAATGGAACCTATGAAGTGGCAGTGAGTGGAATGTCAGGCCCGGGTACTGTTGTCGCTTCAATTCCACCCGGTGTGGCCGGTGCTTTTTTAGGAGGATCGAATAGACAGTCTACTTCTACCGATAACAGTGTATCGTTTGGCCTGTTTATGCCAACGGTTACTATTAATCAAGCAGCATCACAAGTTGACCCTACAACCGTTTCTCCACTTCATTTTACCGTTAACTTCAGTGAACTGGTTACAGGGTTTACAGGAACCGACATATTATTTACAGGCACTACAGCGACGGGAACTTTAATAGCGACAGTTACAGGAGGTCCTGTATTGTACGATGTAGCAATAAGTGGAATGACGGGTAGTGGTTTAGTCATTGCATCTGTACCTGCAGGTGCTGTACTTAACGCATCATTAGGGAGCAATTTTGCTTCTACGAGCGGGGATAATACAATTGCATTCAATTACTGCTTGACTCCACAAATTACTGTCACCCCAAATGCAGTTCAGGCTGAGCAATGTAGTAATTCAATTGTAAATTTTTCTGTATCATCCTCCGGAACAAACCTCCATTATCAATGGAAGGTGGATGGTACAAATGCAGGTACAGATGCAAATACATTTTTTTATAATGTTTCAGCCCTGCCTGCAGGATTGTATACAATAACTGTAAACGTTACGAATAGCTGTGGATCTGATATTGCTTCAACTACGATCTCTATAAATGCAGATGCAACTCCTCCTGTCATTACGGGCTGTCCCTCCGACCAAATCGTTTCCCTAACTGCAAATGCTTGTACAAAAACAGTAACCTGGACAGAACCTGCAGCGACAGATAATTGCAGTACAGGAAGTCTCACTTACTTCAGCCGCAGCCATGCTCCCGGGGCCGCCTTTAGTACAGGCATTACTACAGTGACCTATGTATTTAAAGATGTAAATGGTAATGAAAGTGTTTGCAGTTTTGATATCACTGTGCAAGACCTTACAGCACCTGTGATTTCTAATAAATCAGTAAGCAAGGCAATATTGAGTCCGCCAAACCACCAAATGATGCCTATAATCGTTGGGTATGATATTATTGATAATTGCGGTGCAACAGTAATACTCACCGTTAGTAGCAATGAACCGGTATCAGGTACCAGCAAAGCTGATAAAAGTCCTGACTGGATCATTAACGATAATCACAATGTGCAACTTCGGGCAGAACGGAATCCAAATGGTAATGGCAGGGTATATACCATCACCATAACTGCTACAGACGGATCAGGAAATATTTCAACAGCTACTCAAACAGTAGTGGTGGCACTTAATATAACAAGCCCTATTTCTGGCGCTGCTATAAAAATTGGGAGCACAGCAAACCTTAGTGGAACATTCTGGGATGTTGCCGGTAATAAACATACAGGAAAGTGGCTGATAGATGATAATACTTCAATAAACGGAACAGTTACAGAACCTTCAGGAATGAAGAACGGAATGGTAACAGGTGCCTATAAATTTACTGCACCTGGTGTTTATAAACTGCAGATGAATGTTACGGATCAAAAAGGTGTAACAACCTATGTCAATATCAATGGTGATTTGGAAGCAATAGTAGTGGTGTATGATCCAAATGGAGGTTACACTTATGGCGGTGGATATTTTGCGTCTCCGGCAGGAGCGTTAAAGAGTGATCCAACTGCAACAGGGGATGTTAGTTATGGCTTTACAGTAAACTATTACAAAGGTGCTACCAATCCAAAAGGTGAAACTCAATTTGATTTTAAACTAGGCAATTTTGAATTCAACGCTGTGAATTTTGAATACATGATGATAAATCAGGCAATGTCACAATTTAAAGGGACAGGTAAAATCATCGGTGGTCAAAGCGGTATTGGGTTTATCATGACTGTTATTGATGGCCAGCTTGATGGAACAGGAGTGGATAAAGTTCGCTTGAAAATTTATAATAAAACTACCGGTACTGTTATTTATGATAATCAAACCGGTGCCAGTGATGCTGCATTGCCAACACAGGCAGTAGGTACAAATAGTTCAGTTGTTATAAGCAATACAAGTGCAACTATAACCTCAGCAGCAAAAAGCGAAAAAAATGAAATGGAATTAAAAGTTGAAGAAGTTTCCAATGAGTTTGATGTGATTGCTTTTCCAAATCCAAGTTCAAACAATTTTACAATAACTGTAAAAGGTATTAGTAAGTCAGAAAAAATTTCAATGCAGGTAATTGATATGTATGGACGGGTAATTGAAACAAGAAATGTATCTGCAAATTCAATGATACGTTTTGGTGATCGCTACACATCGGGCACTTATTTCGTAAGAATAATTCAAGGTAAAGAACACAAAGAAATAAAACTGATAAAACTAGCCGATTAAAAATATTATTTAACTACTAAACTGTTTTTATGAGAAAGATTTTCTTCTCGTTATGGTGTTCTTTATTAATTGTATTGTCTGTCAATGCGCAGGTTGGTATTGGGACGAATGCACCCCATCCCAAAGCTGCATTGGAAATAAAGGCTACCGATAAAGGTGTTTTATTTCCAATGATGACAACAGCTCAACGTGATGCTATTGATGAACCACCAAATGGCTTGCATGTTTTTAATACCGATGAGAATTGCCTTAATTATTACAATAGCCTTTTCCATGTATGGGCTGACTATTGTGATAATGTAAAGAAAATTGTTACAATTAAG
>JANOUJ010000376.1:0-2106 GCA_031416815.1 Chitinophagaceae bacterium | reverse complement strand
TAACGCCAACTTTAACCGCAGAATTTGCTGTACCTACTTTTGGATAAGGCAATGGAATGGGTTTTGAGTAAATGGAATCCACATTGTTGATCATGTAAAATGTGCCTACACCCTTTGTATCCGATTGCCAGTAAGCAATATTTTTTCCATCCGGGCTCCAGCGAAAACCATCCAGGCAGTCCAGCTCTTCTTCATATACCCAATCAAAAGTTCCGTTAATGATATTTTCGCCTCCATCTTTCGTCAATTTAGTAATTACACCGGTGGCAATATCTTCTGCATAAATATTCAACTTACTTACATAAGCTACTCTTCCGCCATCAGGGGAAAATTTTGCAAACATAAGTGTGGCCTCTTCCAGCTTTTTACCTAATTGTGTCAGCTTGCCATTAGCAAGATTCAATACCCAATAATCGCCTCTTGAATTTTGCCGCCATACTTTTCTTGTATTCGTAAAAATCAAAAGCTTGCTGTTATCATTGCTCCAGATATAATTGGCAATGGACAGCGGTTTGGTTGATCCTGCGGGAATTAGTTGATTGGCATTCACTAAAACTTTTCTTGTTCCACTTTCTGCATCATATACTACTATATCATTCCCATTTGCCGCTGCATTATTCTCCAGGGTTGAATAACCCTTGTTGTCTTTCATCCACCTGATTGGACCAAATCCTTTTGCCCGGTATAGATTATTGGAATAAATATCTTCCAGAGTTAATTTTTTTGATTGCGCAAAGCTGTTGCTTGTGCAAAAAATGGTGATGATAAGAATCAGTTGGAATGAGAGGTTTTTATTCATTTTGTAGATTTAATTTAAAAAAATTGACATCGGGATTACTCAAACTACATTTTTTTTGAACCACATAGGCGCATAGAAACATAGTTTTGCACATAGGATTCTATGTGTTTCTTTCTATTGCCTACTATGTTGTGGTTCCATTTTAAGTTAGACTTAACCAGACAATCACTAAAAAATGTAATTATATTTATTCAATCAGATAAACAGCACTTTTCGTTGTTTTAAATTCAATTTTATTGTCCGCTAGTTTTTTAAAGCTAACATTCCTGCCATTGCTGCTGATCTTTATTCCCGGTTTAAATTCAATCCTGCAAACTTCTCCTGCCTTTGATAATATTTTCAATTGTGTTATCATTTTATTTTTCCAGGTAAAATCCAGTTCAAAACCACCTCTTGCAACCAAGCCTTTAAATTCACCTTCGCTCCATTCATCTGGCAATGCAGGTAATAATTTTATAAACCCATCATGCGATTGCATCATCATTTCGGTAACAGCAGCTGTAACACCAAAAGATCCGTCAACCTGTAATGACTTTCCACATAGTGCAAAAAAAGAAGCGGTGCATTGTTCTTTCAAATAACCCTTGTAAATTTTATTGGCCCGGTTACCATCATTCAACCTTGCCCACAAAGCCATTTTCCAGGCACGTGACCAGCCGGTAGAAGCATCTCCTCTTTCGTTCAAAACTTTTTTATAGGATTCAATCAAAGCAGGCGTTCTTTTTTCGTACAACACTTTGCCCGGGTATAATCCGTACATGTGTGAATAATGGCGGTGATTTTTTTCCAGCGATTTCCAATCATCGGCCCATTCCTGCAGCGAACCATCTTTGCCAATTTGCGGCGGCACTAATTTTTCCCTGGCTAATTTAACCTGTTGAACCAATGCATCGTCTTTTCCTAAAACTTTTGCAGCTTCAATATAATAACCAAAGAGGTCGTACAAAATCTGCATATCAATGGAAGAGCCGGCACAGATGCTTGTGCCTTCCCGAAATCCTGCGGTTACTTCATCAAAATATGGTTTGTTACCACCACCATCCGGAAAATTTTCGGGTGATGTTGAAGGATTGGTGACCAACCATTTTCCATTGGGATGCGGCACTAAAAAATCCATAAAAAATTGTACAGAACCTTCTATCAAGGGATACGTTTCTTTTAAAAATTCTTTATCCATCGTGTATTGATAATGCTCCCACAAATGGGTACACAGCCATGCACCACCAACTGTAAATGTTCCCCAGGTGGGCCCATCCATGGGTGCAGCCACTCTCCATATATCTGTATTCTGATGCAACACCCATCCT
>JANOUJ010000375.1:0-2496 GCA_031416815.1 Chitinophagaceae bacterium | reverse complement strand
CAACGTATTTTTTGCATTGGTAAAAGCATACACATTTGCATTTATTATAAGCACTATTCCTTCCTACTATGGTTACTATGTAAAAGGTGGTGCATTGGAAATTGGGCGAAGCAGTACAAAAAGTGTGGTGGTGAGTTGTGTGATGATATTGTTTGCAGATTATATTTTGGCAGCGCTGTTGTTAAGTCACTAATATCTGCCCCTATCCCCTTGCGCAGCATCCTGCGGAAAAGGGGAAAAAGGAGAAGATTGAAATTTATTAATAACGCTCTATAATATTTAGAGTCTAAAAGCTCCGCCAGCTGGCGGATTGGGGCATGATCGAATTTAAAAATATAAAGAAACGGTTTGAGGATAAGATCGTACTTGACGATGTTAGCCACGTTATGGAAACCGGTAAGGCCAATTTAATTATTGGGCAAAGCGGTAGCGGAAAAACAGTTTTACAAAAATGTTTGGTTGGATTGTTTGAACCTGATGAAGGCGAGATCATTTATGACGGGATAAGTTTTACAGATATGACTGTGGAGGAGCGAAAAACATTGCGACAGCAGATCGGTATGCTTTTCCAGGGGTCTGCACTGTTTGATAGTATGACGGTTCAACAGAACATCATGTTCCCGCTGGATATGTTTACCACAAAAAGGTTTAGTGAAAAATTAAAACGTGTCAACGAGGTTTTAGACCGGGTTAATTTAGAAGGCATCAATAAAAAATTCCCGGCCGAATTAAGTGGCGGTATGAAAAAAAGGGTGGGCATTGCCCGTGCCATCGTTCTTAATCCCAAATTTTTATTTTGCGATGAACCCAACTCGGGTCTTGATCCGCAGACATCAATGGTGATTGATAAACTGATATTGGATATTACCCGTGAATTTAACATGACCACTGTAATTAATACCCACGATATGAACAGTGTAATGGAAATGGGCGAAAACATCATTTACCTGTTTGAGGGCAAAAAAGAATGGACCGGTAATAAAAAAGATATCATCTTCTCTAAAAACGAAAGGTTGAACGGGTTCATTTTTGCATCAGAATTTTTACAGGATGCCAAAGACATGCGTATGCTGGAAGCGAAGGGAAAAATAAGTGATGACAGGGATATGGATGCGATGTTGAAGGGAGGGAAGTTGGATTAGAAAAAAAATCTGTAGTGGTTCTGTAGGCTCCCACTTTCACCAATTATTAATTTGAGTTTTTGTTTTTAAGTTTTTTTGCCAACTGTATAGAATGTTTCAATGATTTTATGTTATTCCAATCGCTATGTGATATGATTATAAATTTTGGTTTTGGGCATTTTGTCTGAACTTTTTTAAGAGTAGATTCATACTCGGTTACATTAGCATCGCCTAAATAACCTAAGCTTTCAGCGTCAGCACCTTTTATCAAGCAACCACCATAAAGAATTTTTTGCTTGTTAAACCATAATACTATATTGTCTGCTGTATGTCCTTGCCCTGGATAATAGGTTTCAAATAAATAATTTCCAACATTGAAAACAGTGTCTTTCTCAATTAAATATTCAGCTCTTTTCTTGTTATTCTTTTTACTCAATTCATCTGTCAAGATTGTTGTGTAAGTTTTAATACCTTGCTTTTTGTAATATTCAAGCCCTTCGGTTCTGTCACTATGCCAATGTGTTGCAATGCATAATGTAACACTTTTATTATGTCGTAATTTTATACTGTCAAGCAATGGTTGAAATTGTGTTGTGTCCCAGGGTGTGTCAAACAATACTACACCATTGTTTGTGATAAGATACATACCATTTGCAGGTATTTGACTTCCTTCGTATGTGTTGTAAGTCGTATAAATATAAAAATCACCTGTCAAATGTGAGATTTTTAATTTTTCTTCATTTGTCTGTCCAAAAATAGTGGTGAAAGAAAAAATAAATGTTATTGCTAATATTATTATCCGCATTTTGTTTCTTCTATTTTTGATTGGTTGGGTATATCTTTAAAATTACCGCTAACGCTCAAATATACACAACTCCCCTTTAATTTATATGCTTCCCATTCGCTTCAATAAAAGCCTAATAAAGTTCCGCTCCTGAACGGAGTTCCGATAGCTATCGGAGCCACTTCTGCCCCATCAAAGCTTCCCGATGGCTATCGGTACCGGTAACCAAAATATCCCTTTCGCCAATACTCCTATCTCCCCTATCTTTGCAGCATTCTAAATTCCTAATTATTAATTCCTAATTGAAATGGCTGTTTTAGTTAACAAAGATTCCAAAATAATTGTACAGGGTTTTACCGGTACCGAAGGTACTTTTCATGCCACGCAGATGATTGAATATGGTACCAATGTGGTAGGTGGTGTTACGCCGGGTAAAGGTGCCAGCACTCATTTGGACAAACCCGTTTTTAATACAGTTGCTGATGCAGTTAAAAATACTGCTGCCGATGTAAGTATTATATTTGTTCCCCCCGCTTTTGCAGCAGATGCCATCATGGAAGCTGCCGATGCAGGAATTGGTTTGGTGGTTTG
>JANOUJ010000374.1:0-3017 GCA_031416815.1 Chitinophagaceae bacterium | reverse complement strand
TAAAGCAAGCGTGGCAGGTTGTTTTGTACTGGACGGAAAAATGGCCAGGAACAACCGCATCAGGCTCATCAGGGATGGTATTGTAATATTTACCGGCGAGTTGGGAAGTTTGAAAAGATTTAAAGATGATGCAAAAGAAGTTACATCGAGTATGGAATGTGGTTTAACTATAAAAAACTACAACGATATAAAAGTTGGAGATATAGTAGAGGCGTTTGAAGAAATTGAAGTGAAGAGAACACTTTAAAGCGGCAAGACTCAAGCCACAAGGGGGTAAGCATTTATATTTAACGTCTCCCCTTTTAGCTTGAGTCTTGTAGCTTGCGGTATTCCGAATCTTTTGTTAAATGAACCACTGCCACGGCAAGATTCTGGAACTGAGGTTTACTTTTGACACTGTTCAGTTTCGCACAAAGAGAAACAGACAGGATGCTTAAAATTATGTTGATGAAAAATTATTTACTCTTATTGATTGCTTCATTGGGATTTATAACTGGATCAGTTGCACAAACCAGTCAGCCCAAAAAAGTTGTAGCTGATAAGATTGTTGCCGTTGTGGGGGATAAGGTTATTTTAAAAAGTGATATTGACAACAGCATTATTGATATGCAGCGCCAGAATATTGAAGTGCCGGCAAATGGCAGGTGCATGATGCTTGAACAGGCAATGGGAATTAAAGCGCTTGTTTTGCAGGCCCAAAAAGATTCGCTGCCTGTTACAGATGAAGAAGTAGAAACCATCATTGATAACAGGATAAGAGGTTTTATAGCACAGTTCGGCTCTAAAGACGAACTGGAAAAAGTGGCCGGTAAAACCATTTACCAGCTTAAAGAAGATTTTAGGGAACCTATTCGTGACCAGGAACTTGCAAAAGCCATGCGTAACAAAGTAGTGGAAAATGTACGCATTACACCCAAGGAAGTAAACGAATATTTTAATAAAATTCCCAAAGACAGCTTGTTCCTCTACGAAAGTGAAGTAGAAATAAGCCAGATCCTTATTTACCCGAAAGCGCACCGGGATGCTGAAGAATATGCTATGCAGCAATTAAAGAATTTTAAAGAACAGATAGAGACGGGGAAAAATGATTTTGCTTCCCTCGCAAGCATATATACTATGGACCCGGGCAGTAAAGAGACCGGCGGACAGTATGATGTGAACCGCTATTCAAAAGAACTTGACCCGGTATGGTTGGGCAAGGCTTTTACTTTAAAACCAGGGCAGGTTTCTAATCCTTTTAAAACCCGGTTTGGTTATCATATCATGCAATTGGTGAGCCGTGCAGGCGATGATGCGTCTGTAAGGCATTTATTGCTGATACCCCAGGTTACCTCTTATGAATTGAAGGAAGGCACGAAGAAACTGGATTCTATCCGTGACCTTTTGGTTGCCGGCAAAATGGACTTTGGCGCCGCTGTTGCCAGGTTTAGTGATGATGAACAAAGTAAATTTACAGCCGGGCAAATTACCGGAAGAGACGGAAGTACCTACGTAACTATTGACCAGCTCGATAAGGATATGGTGGCCATGTTAAAAGATCTTAGTGTTGGACAATACTCACACCCTTCGGAATATGTTGATGAGCGTGGGAAAAAAGGTGTACGTATTGTGTATTTAAAAACCAGGACCGAGCCACACAGGGAAAATTTAAAAGACGATTACAACCGTATTGCTCAACGGGCTTTGGAAGAAAAAAAGAACGAAGTGCTTGAGCAGTGGTTCAATAAAAAAGTAAAAACGTATCATATTCTCGTAGATGATGAATATAAATCCTGCCCCGAAATGGCTAAATGGCTTTCGGCAGCAGCGTTAAAAAACTGATCAAAAACTGATAATTATATTAAAGAAAGCGTTCCGGACAATACCCGGAACGTTTTAGTTTATAATACCTTTGCTCTCAACTATAAAAAAATTGGATTGATAGAAACTAAAAAAGTAATCAGGAAGGAGGAACAGGCCATACTGGTGGGATTGGTTTATAAAGAACAAACCGAACCCATGGTAAACGAATACCTGGATGAGCTGGCTTTTTTGGCCGAAACAGCCGGTGCGGTTGCAGTAAAAAGGTTTACACAAAAACTGCCTCATCCCGACAGTAAGATCTTTGTGGGTAAAGGAAAACTGGAGGAGATTAAACAATACATTTTGCTTAAGGGAAATATCAGCCTGGTGATCTTTGATGATGAGCTGACAGGTTCACAGATACAGAATATAGAAAAAGAACTCAACGTTAAAACCATCGATCGCAGCGATTTGATACTGGATATTTTTGCAAGCAGGGCCAAAACCGCCCAGGCCAAAACGCAGGTAGAGTTGGCACAATACCAGTATATTTTACCAAGATTAAAGGGGATGTGGAAGCACCTTGAACGCCAGGGTGGCGGTGTAGGAACCAGGGGCCCGGGTGAAACGGAGATCGAAACTGACCGCCGAATTGTAAAAGATAAGATCGGACTTTTGCGCAAGCGACTAGCTGAAATGGATAAACAAGCCTTCACCCAACGAAAGGACCGGGGCGAATTCATCAGGGTGGCCCTTGTGGGTTATACCAATGTGGGCAAATCAACCCTTATGAATATTTTAAGTAAGAGCGAGGTTTTTGCCGAAAACAAATTATTTGCTACGCTGGATACCACCACTCGTAAAGTGGTGTTTGAGCAAACGCCTTTTTTACTGAGCGATACGGTTGGGTTCATCCGAAAACTGCCTCACCACCTGGTAGAAAGTTTTAAAAGCACCCTTGATGAAGTACGTGAAGCCGATGTGCTGCTGCACGTGGTGGATATGGCTCATCCGCAATACGAAGAGCAACTGAACGTGGTTAATAAAACCCTGGCCGATCTGGGCGTCGGCGAAAAACCGGTCATTACGATTTTCAATAAAATGGACAAATATGAGGAAGTTGCATTTGATCAGTGGCTGGAGCCTGCAGTAAAAGTTGAGATCCTGCACGATCTGAAACAACGCTGGCAAAATGAAACCAAGGGCCCCTGTGTGTTTATTTCGGCCACCGAACG
>JANOUJ010000373.1:0-10779 GCA_031416815.1 Chitinophagaceae bacterium | reverse complement strand
CACATACCATAAAAAGAGAACAAGCCTGGCCTGCATCCAGGTGGTAGATAAAACTCATTACCCTCATCGTCTTCTCTATACAGCTTAACCAATCCATCTAAAATGAGCATCGTTGACCGAATGGTTTGACCAACACGCAATAAAGTTTCACCCGCCTTTACTTCTTTTATGGTTGCATGTTTTATTATTTCTTCATACAAGCCTTCTTCAAGACCAGGGAACTTATTTTTTAACCGTACTACACCCATATATAGAAAGGTCGCACAATAATTTTAAACAACAGCTACACGTGCAACACGGTATGGCAATATGACGGGGCGACGAATATATGGTCAGGTTTTGTTTGCTAGGCCGAAAAAATTAACGGAGTTTGATACTATTCAATTAAAAGATTTAACCGGTACAATAATTATCACCGATATTTACGGGGGCAAAACTATCTTCATCAACTTTTGGGCCACCTGATGTGAACCCTGCCTGAAAGAAATGCCTTTTATTGAAAAAGCAAAGTTGATATTAAAAGATGCCAAAATTGAATTCTTATTCGCCTCTGATGAAACCACTCAACAGATAGAAGAATTTAAAACAGACCATGTGTATAAGTTTAATTATGTTACAAGTTGAAAATATGGAAACCTTAAATATTGCAGGATTGCCAACAACATTTATATTTAACCCAAAAGGCCGGCTTGTTTTTTCTGAAATGGGTTTCCACAAATGGGATGATAAAGAGAATATGGACTTACTTCTTGAAATAATTAATACAAAATGAAACAAATTCTGTTCTTTATAGTAATACTGCTTGTTATTTTATCCTGTAATCAATCTGTATCTAAATCAGTTGATGAAGTAAAAGAGATCAGTTCCCCGGCAGCAGATTCCTGCGCCGAACCGTATTTATTTACCGATCAAAATGGGATTGTATTTCTATCCTGGATAGAAAAAAAGAATAAAGAAAGTACATTAAAATTTTCTACGCTTTCCGGGGATCAGTGGACAGATCCTGTAACAATTGCAACGGGGAATAATTGGTTTGTTAACTGGGCCGATTATCCGGTTCTTATATCTGATGGAAATCAACAATTGATTGCCCATTACCTGGAAAAAAGCGGGATAAGCACATATGCGTATGATGTAAAATATAAAATTTCAGCAGATAATGGTAAAACATGGAGTGATGCAAAAATTTTACATGATGATGGAAAACAAGCGGAGCATGGTTTTGTTTCCATGATACCTTACGGCGAAAAATTTTTTGTTTCGTGGCTTGATGGTAGAAATACAGTATCGGAAGATAGCGGAACGCATGAAGGGCACCATGGTCAGATGTCATTACGGGGTGCAATGCTTACAAAAGACGGGATAAAAGAAAATGAATGGGAATTAGATAAGCGTGTTTGTGATTGCTGCCAAACAGCCGTTTCTATTACCACTAATGGGCCAATTGTTGTGTACCGCGACCGTTCGGAGGATGAGATCAGAGATATGTCAATTGTGCGTTTTATAAATGGACAATGGACGACACCCAAAACTATTTATGCTGATCAATGGAAAATAACAGGATGCCCGGTTAACGGCCCCCGAGCAGATGCAATTGGCAATAATCTGGCAATAGGCTGGTTTTCCATGAAGGATAGTAAAGGCCAGGTAAAGATTGTTTTTTCATCTGATGGCGGAAATACTTTTAAAGCCCCGATTCAAATTGATGAAGGAAATCCGATTGGCCGTGTAGATGTTGTAATGCTGGATGAAAAGACTGCCATACTAAGCTGGATGGAAGGTGCTGATATAAAAGCAATAAAAGTAAATTCGGATGGAACAATGGGAAAGCCAATAATGATTGCGTCATCTTCCGATGCCCGGTCAAGTGGATTTCCGCAAATGACAAGAGCACGCAACAAATTGATCTTTGCCTGGACAGATAATAAAAAGAAAACAATAAAACTGGCAAGCTTACTTCTTTAGGCGGTTTTTTAATTGATATTTGTTTTATGAACAAAACAACAAAAGATCATTGGGAAACAGTTTTTTGAAAAAAAAATTAACTGCAGAACTTAAAAGGGATTTGAGAAAATACGCTGTATTACAGAAGATTATATAACCCCATTTGATACAATACAGAATTTTTTGTTTTGCAGTTTTAAACGCTTAAATAAAGTCATACTACTCCCATGGTTTGGCTTTCAACCTGGTGTAATACCGATAAAATAGAAGTTTCTATATTGCATTTGTTTTCCTAATTTCGTTGTATCATGAAACAAGTGGTACAAAAAATATTATTGTTCATTGCCGTGTTTACGGTCACAGCTCATAGTATTATACCTCACTATCATCATGATGAAACTTCGGTAGCGTTGCAGCACCATGACCATGAAGATGAACAGACTGTTGACCTTAATCACCACGATCAGGATAATGGCCATCACAATATATTTTCTTTTGCACAGCTGGATGAAAACTTTGTACCTGTTAAATGGCAAAAGATATGTGCCGAAATTTCTGTTTCTTATTTAAGTACACCTGTAATTACTTACCAACTTAACCTTTATAAAGCCAGGTCAAAAATAACTGTTGGTTACTACCAGGAGTTTCCTCCTCCGGGTAACTATTTATCAAATCTTTTTTCCCGTCCTCCACCCACCTGCTGATTTTCTGTTACCGGCATGTAATGCACTTATGTGCATCATCGCTACGCATTTTCAATTCGATTACATTTTGATTAGGTTATCATAATTAGAACCATCATGAAACGATACTTTTTCGTATTGTTTGCTTGCTGCCTGCTTGCAGCTTGCAACAGCAACCGCTCTTCATCCGAAGAGAAAAAAGATACACTAGAGGCTTTAGCTTACACATTATATACGGCAAAATCGGAACTCTTTGTTGAGTTTAAGCCTTTAGTAGTAGGGCAAAATTCTAAGTTTGCTGCCCACTTAACCCTGCTGGGTGATAACTTTCTCCCTTATACTGAAGGTACTGTTACTGTAAGTTTAATGCAGGCTGGGAAAGACTTAAAAAATACTGCCACTTCACCAAGTTCACCCGGCATCTTCCGACTGGCATTACAGCCTGTGCAGGCCGGCATGGGAAAATTGGTTTTTGATATTAAAACCGCCGGATTTACTGACCAGTTCATCATTGACAGCATACCCGTATTTGCGGATGAAAAAACAGCAATAGCTGCTCAACCAAAGGAGACAGGGAGTGCAGATATTTCATACCTGAAGGAACAGGCCTGGAAAGTAGAGTTTGCCAATGCTCCGGTAAAAAAGGAAACCATGTTTGATGTAATTAAAGCAACGGGTGAAATTCAATCACCACCAGGTGATGAAGTAACAATTGCTGCCAGGTCGAATGGCATTGTAAGATTTGTTGGTAATAATAATATTACCGGCTCGGCCATCAGGGCAGGACAAACCATGTTTACTGTTACAGGAGGTGAAATACCTTTTGAAAATGTGGAAGCTGCCAAACAAACAGCAAGCGCAGAACTGGCTACTGCAAAAGTGGAATATAACAGAGCCAATGAATTACTAAAAGATAAACTGATCACACAGGGAGATTACCAAAATGCAAAACTTCGTTATGAACAGGCACAGATCACACTGAATAACCTTGGACGTAATTATAGTGGAGGCAAAAGCCTCTCTTCATCTATAAACGGATTCATCAAAAACATTATGGTGAGTGAAGGTCAGTTTGTATCAGCAGGGCAACCTTTGGCGACCATCACTAAAAACCAGCGATTGGTTTTAAAGGCAGATGTATCATTGAAAGATGCTGAAAAGATCAACAGTATCCAGGAAGCTAATTTTACCATTATTCAAAGCAAGCAATCCTACAACACCAAAGAATTGAACGGACGATTATTGGCTGTTGGAAAATCAACGGCAGGGAACTCACCATTTATTCCTGTGCATTTTCAGATAGAGAGCAGACCTGGCATGCTACCGGGCTCTTTTGCGGAAGTATTCTTAAAAACAACACCTATACTTAATGCATTGGTTATTCCTGTTTCTGCTTTAATAGAAGAACAAGGAATTTTTTATGTGTATGTTCAAACAGAAGGTGAAAGTTTTCAAAAAAGAGAATTGAAACTAGGTGCAAATGATGGACAGAAGGTACAGGTGCTTTCAGGTGTGGCTGAAGGTGAACGGGTTGTAACCAAAGGCGGTTATCAAATTAAATTATCACAGGCAAGCGGCGCATTACCGGCTCATGGCCATGAGCATTAAAATTAAGAACGATGTTAAATAAGATCATAAGGTTCTCTTTAAATAACCGGGTGCTCATCATAGCAGCATCTATATTGTTATTAGTAACGGGAACATACACTGCTACAAAAATGGAAGTGGATGTCTTTCCAGACTTGACCGCACCTACCGTGGTTGTATTAACAGAAGCTCATGGAATGGCCCCCGAAGAAGTAGAAAGATTAGTAACCTTCCCGGTGGAAACAGCAGTGAACGGTGCAGGTAATGTAAGGCGGGTCAGATCATCATCCTCTGCTGGGATTTCCATTGTATGGGTAGAGTTTGAATGGGGCACAGATATTTACCGGGCAAGGCAAATAGTAAATGAAAAAATAAGTGTTGTTTCCAACCAATTGCCAATAGGTGTTAGTGCCCCGGTAATGGCTCCTCAATCTTCCATCATGGGAGAGATCATGCTGATAAGTGTTACTGCAACTGCTACGAGTAAAATGGATACCCGTACAATAGCAGATTGGAATATTCGTCCACTACTGCTCTCCATTGGTGGTGTATCACAGGTTGTAGTTATTGGGGGTGAGTATAAACAGTTCCAGATCCTGGCTTCGCCACAAAAAATGAGTTATTACAATGTATCATTAGCAGAATTGCTGAAGGCATCGGAAGAAGCGAATAAAAATGCCGCCGGTGGTTTTATGAGTGAATATAGTAACGAATATATTGTAAGAGGCATTGGCCGTTCGAATGATTTAAATGAACTTGGCAGGTCACTGATAAAAATAGTAAATGGTAGTCCTGTTAAAATTGAAGACGTAGCAGAAATAAAAATTGGCGCTGCTGTAAAAATCGGCGATGGTTCTTTAAAAGGTAATCCTGCTGTTATCATGACAGTAATGAAACAGCCGGGTACCAATACTTTAGAACTGACTAATAAAATTGATGATGCCTTAACCAACTTAAAAAAAACATTACCAGCCGATCTGGCCATCAATACGAAAATATTCCGGCAGGCAGATTTTATCAATGCCTCTATCGGCAATATCAATAAAACCTTGGTGGAAGGTTCCATCTTTGTTATCATCATTCTCTTTTTGTTCTTGATGAATTGGCGACCTACATTTATTTCACTTATTGCGATACCGGTTTCATTGATAACCGCCATCCTTACTTTAAAATGGCTTGGTTTTACGATCAACACTATGAGTCTTGGCGGTATGGCTATTGCCATTGGCGCATTGGTTGATGATGCTATTATAGATGTAGAAAATGTTTTTAAACGGTTGAAACAAAATGCAGCAATGCCGGAAGCAGAACGAAAGCCAAAGCTGGATGTAATATTTGATGCCTCTGTGGAAATAAGGACTTCGATCATTAATGCCACTTTTATTATCATTGTTGCTTTTGTGCCTTTGTTCTTTTTGTCAGGCATGGAAGGCAGGTTGCTGGCCCCACTGGGTATTGCATTTATTGTTTCTTTATTTGCTTCATTAATCGTTGCTATTACCATTACACCTGTTTTGTGCAGCTACCTGCTTACCAGCGATAAAATGCTAAAAAGGCAGCATAAAGAAAGCTGGATAGTACGCAACCTGGGCAAATGGTATGAAGGCAGTTTGAAAACCGCCATGAACTTCAAGAAGCTGATCTTAGGTATAGCTATGGCTTTATTCATAGGAGCATTGATCTTACTTGGTTTCTTAGGCAGAAGTTTTTTACCGGAATTTAATGAAGGTTCATTGGTAGTAAGTGTTACGAGTTTGCCAGGTATATCATTGGAAGAAAGTAATAAGATCGGTTCAAACGTAGAAAAAGCATTGCTTACAATCCCTGAAATAAAAATTACTACAAGACGAACCGGCAGGGCTGAACTGGATGAACATGCACAAGGCGTAAATGCTTCGGAAATTGATGCACCTTTTGTATTGAAAGACCGAAGCCGTGAGGAATTTATGAAAGATGTACGGCAAAAACTGGCAGGTATTTCAGGAGCAAATATTACCATAGGCCAGCCCATCGGGCACCGTATAGACCACATGCTTTCCGGTACAAGAGCCAATATTGCTATTAAGATTTTTGGAACAGATCTGAATAAGCTTTTTTCTATCTCTAATCAAATTAAAAGCGCAATCGAAAATACTGAAGGATTGGTTGATCTAAGTGTGGAGCAACAGGTACAGATACCGCAGGTGCAGATAAAGGCCAACAGGGATATGCTGGGTAAATACGGAATTACTATTGGTGAATTTGCCGAGTTTACGGACATTGCTTTTGCAGGCGAAAAGGTTTCTGAAGTGTATGAAGGTAGCCAGCGTTTTGACCTGGTGCTTCGTTTTGATGAAAGCAACAGGGGCAACCTTGAAAAAATTAGTAACACTTTAATTGATACAAAAGACGGGGTAAAAATACCACTTAACTATGTTGCCAATATTGTTTCTACAACCGGCCCTAATACCATTAACAGGGAAAATGTACAGCGTAAAACTGTGGTGTCGGCAAATGTTGCAGACCGTGACCAGAAAAGCGTAGTAGATGAGATAAGACAAAAGATAGAAGCAAATATTAAACTCCCCGAAGGTTACCGGATTGAATACGGGGGGCAGTTTGAATCAGAAAAAGAAGCATCAAAAACATTGCTGCTTGCATCATTGTTTGCATTTGTTGTCATCTTCTTTTTGCTTTACATGGAATTCAGGGATATAAAGATCTCCACAATCATTTTACTTAACCTGCCATTGGCTTTAATAGGTGGTGTGTTAAGTGTATGGCTTACCTCGGGCATATTAAGTATACCTGCCATCATTGGTTTTATTACCCTGTTTGGAGTTGCCACAAGAAATGGTATTCTGCTGGTCTCTCATTACAAAACTTTAACTGCAGAGGGTATGTCTTTATATGATACGATAATACAAGGTTCCAAAGACAGGTTAAGCCCCATATTAATGACAGCATTAACAGCAGGCCTTGCACTGATACCATTAGCCATTGGAGGTGATTTACCCGGCAACGAAATTCAAAGCCCGATGGCAAAAGTTATTTTGGGTGGATTATTAAGTTCCACCCTGATGAATTTATTTATTGTACCCATTGTTTACTTTTTAGCAAACCGTAAAACAAATAACAACAAACGCAGTGAAGCTGTCGCAAATATTTAAAAGCCTGCAACAAAAAGAGTTTGCAAAATTGTATGCCGGGCAAACAATTAGTTTGCTCGGCGATGCTTTTACCTGGGTAGGTATAGCGTTGCTGGCATTTGAGTTTGCAGGCGAAAAGGCCGCCGGTATTTTATCAATAGCTTTAACGCTAAGGGTAACAGCATTTATTCTGTTTGCGCCATACGCAGGAGTATTGGCAGATAAGGTTAACAGAAAGAAAATTTTACTGATTTCAGATTTTGGCCGGATGCTGATAGTATTGTTGCTTGTATTTGTAAATGCCGAATGGCAGTTGTACGTGTTGATTTTTTTATTAAACGTTTTTAGTGCTTTTTTTACCCCGGCTTTCAAAGCATCTGTACCGCAAATGATCAAGGATAAAGAAAGGTTTGCACCGGCCATTGCATTATCCAATGCAACTTACCAGTTGCTGGCCATTATGGGTCCCGGGCTTGCAGGTATGGCAGCAGCATGGTTAGGTACAAGAGAAATATTTATAATTGATTCCTTCACGTTTTTATTTTCTGCATTATTTATATTGTTTATCAGCAGACATCTTTTTCAACTGGATAAAAACATCAATCCTGTTACAACAACTCCACAGAAATTTCGGGAAGTGTTAAAAGGAACACAGCTTTTGTTTGCAGACAAAATAATACGTTTTGCATTATTGGTAGAATTGGCTGCTGCTATAGCAGGTGCTTGCATCCTTGTAAATACAATTGGATATGTAAAGGGAATATTGCAACAGGGAGATAAACAATATGGAATGGTAATGTCGGCCTTGGGAATTGGTGCGGTGATAGGAGCTTTCGGGTCAGCAATTTTTGATAAATCCAAGGGGCGTAAGATTTCTTTGTTGGTAGGAGGTATTGCGGTATCTGTTTCATTGCTGCCAGTTGCTTTTACGAGCTCATTATGGTTACTAATGCTGCTATGGCTGGTGGCTGGTTTTGGACAAAACCTTGCGGAGATTCCCTCACAAATGCTGATAGCAGAACGGATTCCGTTGGAACAGCAGGGCCGTGTATATGGTGCCCATTTTGCCTGGTCGCATGTATGGTGGGCAATCGGTTATCCCATTGCCGGGTTTTTAGGAACACAGTTTTCTAATATCAGTTTCCTGGTGGCAGGATGTATATCATTAAGTATCCTCTTCATTATTTTCATTACTCATTATTCAAAAAAGAGAACTCCATGAATAAAAAATATTTAGTTGTTAGCGTAATTTTTTGTTTCACTGCTTTGAATGGAATGGCGCAGGTTATTATAGATGATGTATTGAAAGCGGTGGAAAAAAATAATAAATCCATCCAATCAAATAAAAAATATTGGGAAGCCAAACAAGCAGAGTTTAAAACGGGCCTCACCCCTTATGATCCGCAGGTAGAATATGATTACCTGTTTGGTTCGCCTGTTGGTGCCGGCAATCAAAAAGACTTTAGTATTACACAACGATTCGACTTTCCTACTGTTTATAAACGGAAGAAAGTACTATCCGGTCAACAGATTGCACAAACAAACTTACAACAGCAGGTGTACCGGCAGGATATATTGCTGGAATCAAAGTTGTTGACGCTGCAAGTCATTTATTTAAATAAAAAAAACGCAGAACTTAACCGAAGGCTGATCAATACACAAAAACTGGTTCAGGATTATCAAAAGAAATTGGATAAAGGTGATGTTATCATTTTGGATGTAAATAAAGCGAGGTTGCAGTTATTAGATATTAAAAATGAAACAGCGCTGAATGAAAATGAAAAACTGGTATTACTTACAAAGATTTCAGAATTGAATGGTGGTATCCCCATTGCAATTAATGATACCATTTATCCCTTGGTGGCTTCCATTCCTGATTTTGAAATATTAGACAGCACTATTGAAGCCAATGACCCGATCATAAAAGTATATGAACAGGAGAAAAAAATACTGCAACAGGAAATGGCCGTACAAAAAGCAATGAATCTGCCAAAGATTGAAACTGGCTACCATTCACAGGGCATATTAGGACAGAGCTACAAAGGTTTTCATGCAGGTATTACCATCCCGTTGTGGGAGAATAAGAACAAACTGAATGCTGCAAGATCAAATCTTGAATATGCAAACTCAAGTACAGAAACACATCGCCTGAACCATCGCCTGGAAAATAAACAGTATTATGAGCAGTTGGATGCAAGATTGAAAATAGTGAAAGAGTATAAAGAGCTTTTGTCAACACTAAACAATACTACACTGTTGAACAAAGCCCTGTCTTTAGGCCAAATAACCATCATTCAGTATTTCTATGATGAGAGTTTTTACTTTGCTGCTTATGATAAATACCTGCAGGCGGAATGGGAATATCAGCAGGCATTAGCAAGGTTGTATAAATTTAAGTTGTAATTAAACGGATGGGGGTTAATTGATAATTTATAAAAATCACGAATATAGAATGCACACAAAATAATTATTAACTTTAACAACGCCTAATGCCAGCTATTTGATGGAATAATTTTATTATGAAAAAACTGCTGTTTTTTTTATTGCTGATTTCAAATGCTGCAATTGGGCAAAAAAAATCCTCACATGTAAAGCAAACAGGTAATTCGATAATTTCAAGGCCCGACCACGATCCTCCGGAAACAATAAACAAGTACGCTGCGGCATTATCTTTTAATATCTGCACCAACTCCATCACCGTTGATGACGCTACAGATTTTGGTGTAGGTGATACGGTGCTTATCATTCAAATGAAAGGTGCATTGATGGACACCAGCAATACCGCTGCATTTGGAACCATACTGGATTACCGGAATGCCGGTAACTATGAATTTAATTTTGTGAGCCAACGATCGGGCAATATAATAACACTCAAAAATTTTTTAACCCGCAGTTATGATATGCCCGACGGAGTCGTACAGGTAGTGAGGGTTCCAAAATACAAATCGGGTTACTTTAGTGGTGGTTTAACCTGCGACATATGGGATGGCGCCAAAGGTGGTATTGTAGCTGTGCATTCTACTTTGAGTCTAAGATCGGTAGAGGATATTTATGTTACAGGAAGAGGTTTCAGGGGAGCCGCAGGATACAATGCAGTAACCAGTACAAGCAGTTGCAACCAGAATAATTATTATTACCCTGCAAGCAGCAACTATGCTGCATTGAAAGGAGAAAGCATTGGTACCGTTTCACAAAATATGATTAAGGGAAAGGGAAAAATGGCTGCGGGTGGAGGCGGTGGTAACAGTCATAATAGTGGGGGCGGTGGTGGGGGTAATGGCGGTGCCGGCGGCCATGGTGGTTATCAAACCGACAGTTGTAATGCAACTCCACTTAACAATGGCGGAGTTGGTGGAGCAGCACTTCTTTATAATAATACAGCAAATAAAATTTTCATGGGCAGTGGCGGAGGAGCCGGGCATATTGATAATTCTGGC
>JANOUJ010000372.1:0-1506 GCA_031416815.1 Chitinophagaceae bacterium | reverse complement strand
CTTTTTTCTCTGTGCCTAAAGGTTTCCATCCCGAAATGGCAATGCCTTTCACTTCAATTTTATCCTGATCAAGCACAAGGCATAGTATGCCGTACTCGCTGGATGTACTATTGGTAAATATTGTTCCCTGTAGATCAGTGGTATTACCTGCCATTCCACCAATGAGGGTAGCATTGGCTCCCACTTTATCTACAATGCCGGCAATAATATCATCGGCAGGAGTTTTTGTATGCGTTGCCAGAATAATAAAAGCTGGATTGGAAAAACTATTTAATCCTGTTTCTGCAATTTCTCCTGCAGATACAAATGGAGTATTGAGTTCATTATCCTTTAAAATAAGTATAAAATGTTTGGGGTTTATATCAAGCAACAACAGGGTGATGCCTGTATCTGCTAATCCATGTTCCGTAAACTCACCTGCTGTGGTAGCACCAAATAGTGCAATGGTTTCCTTGTTCAGCATAGCCTGTATTTCCTGCCATTGTTCTTTTAATGAAGTAAAAACAAAAGCCAAGGTTGGTTTAAAACCCACACTCATGAATTGTTCCAGCGCTGTTTTAATTTCTTCAGCAGAATTACCTGTAATCGACTTTGCTTGCATAGCTGATTATTTTTTCAAATCGTTTGATTGTATTCTTTCAATTTTAACGAACGGACTTATGAACAGGTACCAGAAGCTTTGCTTTCTATTTTCTTCAAATTCCTTTAATCCTAACCTGATCTCGGCTACCGGTTTATGTTTAAATGTGCCGAATAACCGGTCCCAGAGAATGAATATGTCGGAAAAATTGCTATCAGTAAAAGGTTGGTCCTGATCATGATGAATTTTATGCAGGTTGGGTGTTGTAAAGACCCACCCAAATGTGTTGTCCAGCCACCTGGGAAACCGTAAGTTGGAATGCTGCAGAAAGACAAATGGTGTTGCCACGAGGAAATATAATCCTAAAGATAGCAGGTCGAGCCCAAAAATTCCGGCTGCCAAAATGTTGGATGTTCCAAACCATAAGGTTAATTCCAGTGGATGGGCCCTTAAATAGGTGGATGCATCCATGCTGGTATCGCTGTGGTGTACCCGGTGAAACCGCCATAAAACAGGTACTTTATGTGCTATACGGTGAAACCAGTAGGTCACCATGTCAAATATGGCAACGGCAAGTACAAGTTTTAACCAAAGCGGAAGTTGCACCAGGTAAAAAAGTCCGACCTGATTGTTATTTAACCAGTCAATACTATACACCGTAACAATTGCCCACACAATATTGCACAAATAAAAAGTTGCAAAGAACAACAGGTTGTGCATCAAATGTTGCGGCCTTTTGTTGAATTTAAATTGGGTATTCAGGATCTGTTCAAGCGAATAAAAAATGACCATCAATCCGATGAGGATATAATTGAAATTTATATTTAGAAGCGTTTGTAAGGTCTCCATTTTATTTCAGTTTTAGTTTATGTTTTTTATTTTACCTGCCCAATGCAGTTTATTAAAACCACGGAATTTTAATTACC
>JANOUJ010000371.1:0-3245 GCA_031416815.1 Chitinophagaceae bacterium | reverse complement strand
TTTGGCCCGGCCATACTGAATGCAACCATTACCGCTACCGTAAAGATGAACGACCAGCCCATATTGATCAGGAATGGTATCTGGTAAATTTCTTTGCCATCTTCTATGGTTCTGAAAGCGGTGTATAGCCATGTTTCATTTCCAAAAACAGACACAGCGTAATTATTAAAGAATATAGCCAGCACCAGGCCGGTAATAAGCCCTGCAACCGCCGCTGCACCGGTGGTGCGTTTCCAGAACATACCCAGGATGAACATGGCAAATACGCCGGGGCTGATAAAGCCGGTATATTTTTGAATGAATGTAAAACCACCTTCACCGCTTATACCCAACAGGTCGTCCCATGTAAATAGCAGCGAAATTAAAATGGCCGCAACAGCAACCAACCTTCCGGTCCAAACCTGTTTTTTTTCATCGGCATTATTTGCCCTTGCGGTTTCTGTTTGATTTAAAAGGCCGCCTTCTGTTTCTCCATTTAAAACAGTGCCCGCTGAAGCAGCGACTTCTTTTTTCTTTTTAAAATACTTGTTGTGAATGTCGTAGGTATAAATAGTAGAAATGCTGTTTAGTTTACCGGCAAGTGACGCAACGATCGCTGCGGTTAATGCTGCAATGGACAATCCTTTTAATCCCTCCGGTAAAAATCCAAGTATGGATGAGTAGGCGCTATCCATTCCATTTACCTGTAAGTGTCCGCCTTTGTGCAACACATAAGCGGCTATACCTGGCAGCATTACAATAACCGGCATAAACAATTTGAGAAACCCGGCGAATAAAATTCCTTTACGGGCCGTTTGCAGATCGGCGCCCAGTGCCCGTTGCGTAATGTATTGGTTGCATCCCCAGTAATTCAGGTTCACGATCCACTGGCCGGCAAAATACATGGCGATGCCCGGTAACAGCAGGTATTTATTGATGTACTCCTGCGATGAATTGGCATCGGGCTTACTCAGTATCATATGAAAATGATCAGGTGCCTCTTTTAATAAAGTATTAAAACCTGCGATCGCATCCCTGCCCAATCCAAATTTTTCGCTAACAATGGTGAGGGCAAAATAGACGGTTGCAAAACCGCCAATAATCAGCACCGCAACCTGTATCACATCTGTGTACCCAATCACTTTCATGCCACCCAATGTGATGATGAGTGCGAAGATGGCGAGGGCGATCATGATGACATGGAAATATTCGGGACCAACCAGGCCACTGATGGCTACGGCACCTAAAAACAAAATGGATGTAAGATTTACAAAAATGTAGAGGAAGAGCCAAAAGATCGCCATGATGAGCGACACGGATTCATTATATCGTGTTCTCAGGAATTGCGGCATGGTGTATATCTTATTCTTCAGGTAGATGGGTATGAACCAGACGGCTATAACGATCAATGCGATGGCTGCAACCCACTCGTAGGCTGCAACGGCAATACCTACAAAAAACCCATTGCCACTCATGCCGATGAATTGCTCGGCTGAAATGTTGGAGGCTATCAGCGATGCTCCAATGGCCCACCAGGTGAGGGATCCCTCCGCCAGGAAATAATCATGAGAGGCTGTAACCGATGCTTTCTTTTTTTTTCGGTAGATCCAATAGCCATAACCGGCTATCATTAAAAAGTAAAGCACAAAAACTAAAATGTCTTTCGTTGCAAGATGGTTCATAAGCTTGGTCGGGTTGGTTATAGTTATGGCGTTGAAAATTCATTTCAATATACATTCAATTCCTGCTATTTCTTCAAAAATTGTTTGGGTAATTGGAGGAAGTTATGTTGATCGGTGGGAGTGTAGTTAATTTACTGCACGCAAAAACTCCAAAGCTGCCAGCGGCCGCTTCGGAGTTTTACTAAACCTATTTGCAGGTTCAATATGGTCAGCTATTCTAAATTACCCCGGACCGTCTTACTGTTCAATTTTAAAATTAACCGGTAAAGTATAATAGGTCTTCACGTTCTTGCCTTTTATTGCTCCCGGCGTCCATACCGGCATTTTATTCACGGCTTTTATCACTTCATCTTCCAATCCGTAACCAAGGGCCTTGCCTACAATTTTGGGGTTAGAAACCCGGCCCGTTTCATCTACTGCAAATTGTACATTCACCACGCCCTCTATTCCATTCTCATTTGCATTTTGGGGGTATTCGATGCTATTGCTGATAAACTTATCCAGTGCATCCTGACCACCGGGGAAAGCTGGTAATATTTCTACACTACTGTAATACCCTTGCTTGTCCTGATGCATAGGCGCATGTTTGTTGCTTTTGCTCATCAATACAGTGGTTACTTTTCCCTTCTTAACTTTTGCACCGGTGTTGGGGCCTTGGGTAGTTGCATTGGTTGAAGTATCCGTAGGTGACATGCTGTTGGTATCCGAAACAATGTCCTGAGCTGTATCCGAAATGCTGACATCGGTTGTGGCAGCGTCAGTCCTATCTTCATTTTGAGTACAACTTACCAGTAACACGATGAATAACAAAATGACCGGAAAAAAATTGATTACTTTTTTCATAAAAAATATTTTAAAATAAATGGACGGTTATATTTTTAAATAAGATAAAATCATGCCAGTTGTATTGTAAGCGATGGGCGTTGAATTTTATAATAATGCCTGCAGATCATTTTGAACGGGGTTTTCTCTTTACTTTACCCTCATGATTATCTTCCGCCTCGTCTAAGGAATGCGACTCTTTTACCGATTCGGCCGACCTTGTAAGGCTGCTCAATTTTGCATAATACAGCTGTATCATTTTAAGTTCATCTTCCGTTATATTTTCCACATCTACCAGCCTGTTACTGGCCATTGCATGCGAGGCCACCAATTCGTTTAATTTTAACTGTATGGCAAGCGAATCTTTATTCTGTGATTTTTGTATTAAAAAAACCATCAGGAAGGTAATGATCGTTGTACCTGTGTTGATGATGAGTTGCCATGTTTCGGAAAAGCCAAAAAAAGGTCCTGTCAGGCCCCATAGCAAAATGATGCCAACGGCACTTAAAAAAGCTGGGGTACTTCCGGCAGCCTTTGCTCCCCGGTTGGCTAACTTTTCAAAAAAACCTGGTTCTTTTTTTTTGCTGTTGGCATTTTCCATAAAATTTAATTTAGTTATTGTAAATAGGGATTACCAAAAAGGGTGCTAAAAATAAATTTATCAAAAATCCGGTCTTATGTATTCGGATCTTTATTGCAGTGATATTTTAATTTAAAGGCGAGGTATTGATCTATGGAAAAAAATGGGATCAGGCAAAAGCA
>JANOUJ010000370.1:0-5309 GCA_031416815.1 Chitinophagaceae bacterium | reverse complement strand
TTAAGGTCAAGTTCAAACGTTTCGATGATATTATGTTCTCGGCTTGTTACATTGCAACTGAGTAATTGCATGTTGTAATTAATGTTTGAAACGTCATATTCATCCTGCGCAAAATAAATGGGAGCATTACACTGCATTGCTTTTTCGATGAAGATGTTTTTTGTTTCAGATAAATATTCGCCAATAACAACCGGTACACCAGGCTTGATAATGCCGGCTTTTTCTGATGCAATTTTTTCCAGCGTATTGCCCAGCAGGTCCATATGGTCGTAACCAATATTGGTGATTATGGACAGGAGCGGAGTGATGACATTGGTGCTGTCTAACCTGCCGCCCAAACCGGTTTCAATAACTGCAATGTCAACTTTTTCTTTTTCAAAGTATTCAAAAGCCATAGCAACGGTCAGTTCAAAAAAAGAAGGTTCTATCTTTTCTGAAACTGTTCTTATCCCCTCAACAAAATCCACCACAAAATCCTTGTTGATCATTTCGCCATTGATCTTTATCCTTTCCCTGAAATCTTTTAAGTGTGGGGAAGTGTATAAACCTGTTTTATAACCGGCCTGCTGCAGTATAGCTGCCAGCATATGGCTGGTGCTGCCCTTGCCATTGGTGCCTGCAATGTGTATGCTTTTAAATTGTAAATGCGGATTGCCAATTGCATTGCATAGAGCAATGGTATTGTGCAGGTCTTCTTTGTATGCAGCAGCGCCAATACGGCTGTACATGGGCAGTTGGGAGTAGAGGTAATTGATTGTTTGCTGATAGGTCATTTAAATGTACGATGTACAATGTTGGATGTACGACAGCAAATGTAGGTAAAGCTGAATAATGATTTGGAGTACAAGAGTGTCCCGATAGCTATCGGGACGAATGAAGTTCAATCAGTGAACTAATGCCTGGGACATAAAAAGATTTTCACGCAAAGTCGCAAAGTAATGAAGTCGCAAAGGTTAAACTTTGCTTCTTTGCGACTTTGCGGGAAAATCATTACTGCACCCTGAAATTAAACGGAACGGTTACAACAGATTCGTGATCTGCTTTATTAAATTCGATATTTGGTAAATAACCACGAATAGCATCGGCATATCTCGATTCAGTACTGGTAGATCCTTTATCGAAACCAATAAAAATGCCTCTGCCCGCCGGTGAAACTTTTATCTTGGCATTGATAACAGCAGGCGGCAGGTCGCCCATAAAAATATAATTGTTTACAATATACCTGTTACCTTTTATAACCTTTAAACTTCCCCCACTGGGTTTACCTCCGAGTGTATTTCCATAACTATCGGCTTTACCATTCGGGCTTCCTGCATCACCGGTACCACCGGGTTTGTTGCCCTGGTATTTATAACCATTATCTTCTGTAGCACCATTGCCTGTGCCGCCTTTGGGACCATTATAACCGGCGATCTTTGGCTTTTGTGGTTTGGGTGCAGGAGTTACGGGTGATGGTACAGCTTTAGGTG
The DNA here is from genome assembly GCA_031416815.1 of Chitinophagaceae bacterium. GTDB lineage: Bacteria > Bacteroidota > Bacteroidia > Chitinophagales > Chitinophagaceae > Ferruginibacter. The sequence continues at coordinate 3,840 of JANOUJ010000370.1, read as the reverse complement.
TAATTTTTACCGGTGTTTTAACCGGTTTGGTTACGGGTGCCGATTCAGGATCATCGGTAACATCTGCTTTATCTTCAGGTTGATCATTTATTGGTGCAGCCTGCTGCTGCTGAGGAGCAGGTTCATCTGCCGGTGATCTTTCTCCTTTGATCAAGGGCTGCACTTCGCCAAAGCCTTCGATATCATTACCCAGGTTAATTTCAATAAATTCTTCTGCTATTTTTGGCGGGTGTAAAACAGGTGTCCAGGAAACAAGGAGTGCTATTAAAAGAATAGCGCCGCATATCAGGGCAGTGTAGATAGTTGCCTTCCTGTTTTTTTCTGTTTCAAATGTTGCCGACATATTTGTTGTATTGTTCATCTCAAAGTTATCTAATTAAGTACAAAGGATACAATATCGTGCCGCATTTCATAAAGCTTGTTAACGTTTTAACAAATCAGCAACGCTTTATTGCCGATGCCGGAGGTTTGCAAGGAGGATACCGGCAAATATAATGATCATGCTGGTAATGTGTATCAAGGTGAAATCTTCATGCAATATAATGGCAGCTTCGATGCTGCTGAAAACCGGGATGAGGTTACCAAACAATGCGGTGCGGCCTGCACCTAGTTTACCAATGGCAATATTCCAGATAAGAAAACAGATGACAGATGCAGCAAGACCCAGATAAAAAATTGAAAAAATAAGATGGCTGTTCCATTGCACAGGTGCAGACCGGTTAAGCTCCCAAATAAAGAAAGGAAGTACCATAAGGGTGCCAAAAGAAAAAATAACAAATAAAAAATTAACCGGCGAAATACCAGCAGGCTTTTTCTTTACGAGTGTATTATACACAGCAAAACTAAATGCTGCTAATAACATCCACAGGTCGCCGGTGCTGAAATGCAGCGATAAAAGATTTTGAAAATTTCCGTTTGACAAGAGGAAAAGAACACCAATGGTGCAAAGGATCATACCTGCAAGTTTCATCCAGCCGATCTTTTCCTGCAGGAAAATACGGGCAAATATAACGGACATAATGGGAGAGGATGTAGTGCCGATCAATGCAAGATTGATTGCAGAAGTATAATGTGCGCCAATGTAAACAAATGTATTGAACAGGGCAACACCTGTAAGCGAAACCCAAAATAGATAATGCCAGGATTGCCTAACAAGTTTCCATTGGGCCATGAATTGTTTGATGGCAAACGGAAAAATTATAAGCGATGCAATAAGCCAGCGATAAAAATTAAGGCTGATGGGAGGGATCTCTTTATTTACGCCTTTTGCTATGATAAAATTGCCAGACCAGATAAGTGCTGCAAGCATGGCTAGGCCGATACCGATGTAAATATTTTTTGAGTGCTTATAATTTAAAGAAGCATGATCGTTTTGCATTTTTTAGCCGTTGTAATATCTTGGGCCAAACAGTAAGCTTCCTATCCTGACCATATTGCTGCCTGCATCCAAAGCAAATGTAAAATCAGCACTCATACCCATGGAAAGCGTTGAAAGTTGAAGGTTGGAAGTTGAAAGTTGAGCATATTTATCGAAAAGAGATTTTAAAAAAGTGAATTCTTTTATGATCAGGTCATTGTCTTCTGTAAAGGAAGCCATGCCCATAAGGCCGTCAATCCGTATATTAGTTAATCCGTTAATTGGTGTAGAGCTCATTAATTCATGCAGTTCTTTTTCATCAAATCCAAATTTCGTTTCTTCAGCAGCAATATGAACTTGCAGCAGGCAGGGGATAGACCTGTTTATTTTTTTGCCTTGTTTGTTTATTTCTTTCAACAGTTTTTCACTGTCTACTCCATGGATGAGGTGAATAAATGGCGCAATGTATTTTACTTTATTGCTTTGCAGATGGCCAATGAAATGCCAGTTGATATCCTTGGGTAATTTTTGTTGTTTGTCAAATAATTCCTGTACATAATTTTCGCCAAAGTCACGCTGACCCAGATCATATAGTTCCAGTATCTCATTTACTGTCCTTATTTTGGATACAGCAACGAGTGTAGCCCTGCCATCGAGCCGCTGTAAAATTTGCTGGTATTTTTCTTTATTGATGCTCATGCCCTCACCTCCCTTCCAGCCTCACCCTCCCGAGCTTCGCTCCTTACTTTCGCTTTGCTCAGTAACCTCTCCCGAAGAGAGGGAGCGGTACATTTAATATATCCAAACATTATATCTTCCATTTGAGCAATTAATCTTTCTTGATCAACAGTGCAAAGTGTAATTCGTTTTGTAAAACATAATCTTCGCTTCTATCTTCTCCATTTCCCTCCCTACCGGGGAGGATAGGAGGGGCCTATTTCAATATTGTCCTGCTGATCACAATCCGTTGCACTTCACTTGTTCCTTCATATATCTGTGTGATTTTCGCGTCTCTCATCATACGCTCAACATGATACTCTTTTACAAAGCCATAACCACCGTGTATTTGTACGGCTTCGGTAGCCGTCCACATAGCGGTTTCACTGGCAAAAACTTTTGCCATGCTGCTGCTTAAAGTATAATCAATGGCATTGTCTTTTTCCCATGCAGCTTTTAAACAAAGAAGGCGGGCAGCTTCTATCCTGGTAGCCATATCAGCAAGTTTAAATTGTATGATCTGGTGGTTCTTGATCTCGGTACCAAATGCCTTGCGCTGTTTGCTGTATGCAAGCGATAGTTCGTAGGCTCCGGAAGCGATGCCCAATGCCTGGGATGCAATCCCAATGCGGCCACCAGCCAGTGTTTTCATGGCAAACTTAAAACCAAAACCGTCTACGCCAATCCTGTTTTCCTTGGGTACTTTCACATCGGTAAATAAAATGCTGTGGGTGTCGCTTCCCCTTATGCCGAGTTTATTTTCTTTGGTGCCCACTTCAACTCCGGCCCATTTTTTCTCTACAATAAATGCATTGATACCGCGGCTGCCTTTGCTTACATCGGTTTGTGCAATCACCAGATAAACACTGGCACTGTTGCCATTGGTTATCCAGTTTTTGGTTCCGTTTAGTAGATAATGATCGCCTTTATCTTCGGCTGTAGTTCGTTGGGATGTGGCGTCGCTTCCGGCTTCCGGTTCACTCAGTAGAAATGCGCCGATGTATAATTCGCCATCTTTTTTGCCTTGCGCAAGTGGCTTAAGATATTTTTGTTTTTGTTCTTCAGTGCCATATTCCTGTAGCCCATAACAAACCAGGCTGTTGTTCACACTTACACATACACTTACGCTGGCATCAATCTTACTGATCTCCTCCATCGCCAAAACATAACTCACCGTATCCAAACCGCTGCCACCATATTCCGGTTTCACCATCATTCCCATAAAACCCAGATCAGCCAATTTTTCGATCTGTTCTTTTGGAAATTTTTGTAACTCATCTCTTTCAATCACGCCCGGCAGACATTCATTTACCGCAAAATCCTTTGCAGCCTGTTTTATCATCAACTGTTCTTCCGTAAATTCAAATAGCATAGTTCAGGTTTTAAAATGTAAACAAAAATAAGGAATTTATTGCCTGGTGTAAGTACCAAGCATTTCGATAAAATGCTTCCTTGGTATCATTCTTGCCCCCAAACTCTCCAAATGATTGGTATGCAGTTGGCAGTCTATTAATTGTACATTTTCTCTTTGCAATAGCTGTACATAGTTTATAAATGCAAATTTGCTCGCATTGGGATTAAGGTTAAACATGCTCTCACCAAAAAATACCCGGCCCAGCCTGATACCATATAATCCGCCAACGAGTTCGCCATCCAGCCAGGTTTCGGCGCTGTGGGCATGCCCCAGCAGGTGAAGTGTTATATAAGCCTGTTGCATCGCAGGAGATATCCAGGTTCCATCCTGGCCCTTGCGGCTAACCGTTTTA
>JANOUJ010000369.1:0-1903 GCA_031416815.1 Chitinophagaceae bacterium | reverse complement strand
GATAAAAAAAGGACTTTTAAAGATCGTTTCTACAAGGCCTTCTTTTTTTGGTTTAGAGATGCATTTACTCGATTTATATAAACTCATTGCAGAATTTAAACCAAAAGCTGTTGTCATAGATCCCCTGACAAGTCTCATTGGAGAGAGTGAGCAACGTGAAATCCGATCAATGATTACCCGCATGATTGATCTATTAAAATCGAATGGCATCACCAGCTTTTTTACAAGCCTTGTTTCTTCTGCCGCTCAAAATGATACGAGCGGAGAAATTGGAGTATCTTCTTTAATTGACACGTGGATAGTAGTAAGAGAATTAGAAGAAGATGTAAGCAAAAAACGCATTCGTGGACTTTTCATTGTTAAGTCTCGTGGCACAGGCCACGACAGTGATGTACATAAACTGATCTTAAGTGATGATGGTATTAAACTGATGCCAATGGATGGGGAGTCTACAGGGATAGCCAATAAGGAAAAGAAGATTGGTAAAAATGTAACTGAGGGTCAAAAATTAACCAAACAAGATAAAGGTGAATAAAGAAAAGCAAGGCAAGCGACCTGCCGTAGGAGCATTACACCCTACATTTATTGTTGGCATCGGCGGCTCAGCGGGAGCACTCAATGCATATAAGGCGCTTCTGGATGCACTTCCGTTTGATTCAGACATGGCCTTTGTCATTATTTCCCACATGAACCCCACCGCCATTAGTCAATTAGCTGAAATTCTGTCTCGTCATACAAAAATGACGGTATTGGTGGCTTCTATGGCGATGCCTATCCGTGCGAATCACGTTTACGTAATTCCTCCGGACGCAGATTTGTTCATTGAAAATTACACATTCAAAGTCATCTCGCCACGCTCTGGCAGGAATAAGCAGATAGATGTATTTTTTTCTTCTTTGGCAGAGGCTATGGGCTTACGTGCAATCGGCATTGTCCTTTCAGGATATGATGGCGATGGCACTGAGGGCTGCAAGCACATACAGGCAAACGGAGGAAAAACCTTTGCTCAGGACATGTCTGCCGAAGTTGACAGCATGCCTCTCAGCGCTAAGGCTGCAGGCTGTGCTGATTTTGTGATGCCTCTCGACAAAATTCCAGGTAAACTAAAAAAATTGGCAAGTTCGCTTAAAAAATTAGAAAAGAATAAATAATAGTAATGAACCTGGTTTTTTAGGTTTTGAATTACCAGGTTAAAAAATTAGGTATTATGGAAGTTGAAACTATTGGCACTACACCGTTAACGTTATCACCCGAATTATTTGCGAAGATGAATGCTTATTGGCGGGCAGCTAATTATTTATCTGTTGGCCAGATTTATCTGTATGATAATCCTCTACTTAAAAAACCTTTAACGCTGGATCATATAAAGCCTCGTTTGTTGGGTCATTGGGGTACTACTCCGGGCCTGAATTTTATCTATGTACATCTTAACCGCATCATTAAAACATTCGATGTAAACATTATCTATATCACCGGGCCAGGACATGGAGGTCCGGGGTTAGTTGCCAATACATACCTCGAAGGATCGTACAGTGAATTCTATCCGCACATTACACAAGATGAAGGAGGAATAAAAAAACTGTTCAAACAGTTTTCTTTTCCCGGAGGCATACCAAGCCATGTGTCGGCAGACACACCCGGATCTATTAATGAAGGGGGCGAACTGGGCTATTCATTGGTGCATGCTTATGGTGCTGTTTTTGACAATCCTGATTTAATTGCGGCCTGCATTGTGGGTGATGGTGAAGCCGAGACCGGTGCTCTTGCTGCAAGCTGGCATTCCAATAAATTTTTGAACCCTGTGCATGATGGCGCAGTGCTTCCGATTTTGCATTTGAATGGTTATAAAATTGCCAGCCCTACGCTGCTTGCACGAATTCCACAAGAAGAATTAGAACAGCTA
>JANOUJ010000368.1:0-1527 GCA_031416815.1 Chitinophagaceae bacterium | reverse complement strand
CGTTGTCGCCGATGGTCAGCGTGCGTGCGGTTGAGTCGTAGCCGATGCGGATGTTCAGTTCAGAATCATGCTTTGCAAAGGAGGTTTTTTAATTCAGTACTTTCTCCATTTGTGTACTTCTCGATCCTTTTATTAAGATAGCAGCATGTTTGAAATGCTGCTTTTCAAACCATTCTTTTGCCTGCAAAGCGTTTTCGAAATATGCATAAGCATGGGTTACTTTACTAAAATCACCCCCAACCAAAACCACATCCTTCCATGTGTATTGGTTGATCAGATCGATCAACGACTGGTGCTCTTTCAGGCTTTCAGAGCCAAGTTCCATCATGCCGCCAAGCATTAGTATTTTATCAGTCCCATCCATTTTTACAAAATTTTCAATAGCCACTTTCATACTTGTTGGGTTGGCATTATAAGCGTCTAAAATAATTTTGTTCCCATCTTTTTCTAATAATTGCGACCGGCTGTTAGAAGGGATATAAGTTTCTAAAGCCTGTTTTATTTTTTCATCGGGCACATTAAAATGTTTGCCAATGGTTACCGCCAGTAAAATGTTGGGTAGGTTATATCCGCCAATTAAATTTGTTTTAATGGAATTTATTTCGGCTCCTGTTTTTATGGATACCTCTAATAAACCAGTGCTGTTTTTTACAAAGCCGGTAATACCCGCATTTTGAGTTCCGTATGTGATCACCTCCGGTATTCCTTTACTCATTTCACGTAAATAATCGTAGTCCCACATTACAAAAGCAGTACCATTGTGCAGCCTTAAATAGTCGTACAATTCTCCTTTGCCTTTACGGATGCCTTCTTCGCCGCCAAAGCCCTCTAAATGGGCCTTGCCGCAGTTTGTAATAACTCCATGGGTGGGCATAGTATACCCGCAATACGCTTCAATTTCCTTTTGATGATTGGCCCCCATTTCAATTATGGCAATTTCCGCATCGGGTCTTATTTTTAAAATGGTTAAGGGGATTCCAATATGGTTATTTAGATTTCCGTCAGTAGTATATGTTTTATAGGCAGATGATAGAACAGCGTGAATTAATTCCTTAGAGGTGGTTTTACCGTTACTGCCTGTGATGGCAATGAACGGTATTCGTTTGCCGGAAGCAGATAAAATAAACTGCCTGCGGTGATGCAATGCCAGGCCTTGTAAGGTTTTTAAAACGTCGGGAGTTTGTATTATTCTTTCGTCAGCAATGTCGGGTTCCTCATCCACAACCGCAACAGCAGCCCCTTTAGCCAATGCTTCTTTGGCAAATTGATTTCCATTAAAATTTGGGCCTTTAAGGGCAAAAAAAAGATCACCTGCTTTTACTTTCCTGGTATCGGTTTGAACGGAGGGAAATTGTTGGTATAATTTATATAACGCAGATATTTGCATGAGTCAAAATTAAAGGAGAAGCAGTAAATAAAGCCATAAAAAAAAGCCACACCGAAGTGAGGCTTATAAATATTATTGCAGAAAATTTATTTCCTTTTTTTCTTGCGGGAGTTTTGCTTACGCTTACCAAAAATATTTCC
>JANOUJ010000367.1:0-2374 GCA_031416815.1 Chitinophagaceae bacterium | reverse complement strand
ACAACAATTAAGCGATGTGAGTTTGCATGATTTAATTAACATACAAATCAACCATTTACGTGAAAAAAGCAATGCTCTGGGAGTCAACATCCATGCGGCCTGCAGAGCAGGTATTTTGATTAAAGCAGATAGTTTTTTGCTAGGTCAAGCCATTTATAATCTACTAGAAAATGCGCTCGATTTTAGCTCAAAAAACAGCATTATCAATGTTACTGTTGTTGAGGAGAACAGCCAGATTCTGATTCAAATAAAAGATCGAGGTACAGGTATTCCCGATTTCGCACTGGATAAAATATTCGATAAATTTTACTCGCTACCACGCCCAAATTCACAGCAAAAAAGCACAGGGCTAGGCTTAAATTTTGTGCAAGAAGTGGCCAAACTGCATGGCGGCAGCGTGACGCTTGCTAACCACCAAGATGGTGGCGCAATTGCGATTCTCATGTTGCGAAGCAAACTTAACTCTTAAAAACCCAACACCGTCATTGCGAGGGCGCAGCCCGTGGCAATCCAAGCTATTTGAAACCACTGGATTGCTTCGTCATTTCAATCCTCGCAATGACGATTTTTTGTTTTACTAGTTGAAGTAACTTACGCATTATTAATTTATCACCAAAAAAATAATCCTACTCTTCACCCGCAATTCACATTCACTTCACACAAGCGCATTATCCCTTCTTATAAACCCAATATCCTGCTAACTCCAACCAATAAGGAGTGAATCATGAATCGCAGTTTTATTTTTAAAATCATTGGCATGCTGCTGTTAATCACGCTCATGTCAGTTGCAGTTAGCTACGTCAACAACATTATTTTGGATCGGCAAAATAGACAAAATGAAGTAAAAGCAGATATCGCCAGAAGCTCGGCGGGCGAGCAAACCATCATTGGACCCGTTTTAGTGGTGCCTTATATTGAGGAGTTTTCTGAGACGACCACCGAAAATGGTATTAAAAAAACGGAGATAAAGCGCGAGCAGCGCAAAGCAGTTATTCTGCCAGACCAGCTGAATTTGGAAGGCGGCTTTACTAACGAATTTAAAAAGCTGGGTATTTATAAAAATTTGTATCAAACCCATCAATAATCCGATTGCAGCCCCAAACAACTGAGCTTTTAGTATTTGTTTTTTTGCAGATTTATAAACAAGCTCTTCGGTTTTACTTATTGAGAACCCGGCAATTTTTTCTGTAACCAGGTTTTCAAGATCAATATCTTTTTCCAGCCTGGTGATATAGCTTTTCATTATAACAGGAAACAGTGTTTCCAGCTCCAGCAAAAAAGCTGATTTTAACTGGTTGATGGTTTTATTGCCGATCAGCATCCCAAGCATGGGAAAAGTATCCTTTAATTTTTCACGTAAAAAATGGTCAATATGTGTTTCTATCTCAGGTTTTAGACTATTAAAATTTTCCGGGTCGGTCACTTTTTCCTGCAAAGCAGAAAATGAAAATAATTCAGTGCTAACCAGCTTACCTATTTTCGCTGCAAGTAGTTGTTGATTGGCAGGAAGGATACCCTGGATGTTTATACCTGCTACTGATACAGGTTTATGTGGGTTGAATAAAAGTTTAATGCTGATCCAAATTACAAACCAACCCGTGAATGCAGATAATAACAGTGGAAAAATAAATTGTATTAAGAACATTAAAAGTTGATTTGGGCTGCAAAAATAAGCCAATAACGCAGGCCATTCAAAATGTAATTTTGAAGGAGAACTGTTTTTCTTTATTTTTGCCAGTCCGAACGGAATTCAACCGGGCGGAGCGCCTGTTTAAAATGGTAGTCGTAGCTCAGTTGGTTAGAGCATCAGATTGTGATTCTGAGGGTCGGGGGTTCGAGCCCCCTCGATTACCCTTAAAAAGTTCCCAAACTTATTTGGGAACTTTTTTTTGGAATGGAATTTGAAACAGTAGGTAATGATACAGCATTAATGTACTTGTTTACCGTTTATCATTGCCTGTTTCCGAAAATCTGGTTTAACAAAACATTATTCCAATAGTTGCGTTTAGTATCAGGGTAAACAATCGTTTTTCCTTTATTTTTACAGTATGCAAAAAATTGCACAATTTATGATGAGTAAAAAATTTATACCAGTAGTACTGGTGCTTGTTGCTGCCAGCTTTTTTGTAGCGTTTCAAACACAGGGCAAATCCGACAGGGACAATCCAAAATCCAAATACACCAGGATCTTACGTAATGTTGGTGTGTTATTAGAACAGGGCCATTACAGTCCTAAAACTATTGACGATAATTTTTCGAAAACAATTTTGAAAAAGTTTGTGGAAGATCTTGATGGGGATAAGAATATACTGTTGCAGGGAGATATTGAAAGCTTCAAAAAATTTGAAAGTAAAATTGATGATGAAATTCATGG